>JAFXNX010000229.1 GCA_017529175.1 Clostridia bacterium | reverse complement strand
TCACTCTCCCGCAGGGCGTTCCCTTTCTTTCATGTTATCTATTATTTTTTTGATTTCTTGGTCTCACATCATTGACAAACGTACATGTGTTAAAAGATTTGATAATCCGCGTTATTGCTATTGAACATAAACGCAAAATTTGATATAATATCCTGTGATAAACATATTTCGGAGAACGTATGAAAAAAATCATTTTTTGGGTATTCATAGTATTGTTCGTTCTGTTTGTCGCCGCGATTCTCTGGCGGGTGTTTGAAATGGATGCGAAGAGCATTTTTTCGGATATAACTCCGAGTGAGGCGGCAAAGAGAGCGTACGGCAGCGGAGAGAAGATCCTTACTCACGACGTCGATCAGCCGATGTCGTTCGACGGGTATATGCAGGTCTACTCTTTCGTTTATATACCGGAAGAGCGCGAGCTTCAGATAATGGTCAAGCACAATCAGAGCGTCTACGAGAAACTCGGCGCGAGTTCGGAGGCGGGATTTGCGTTCAAGCTCTATAACACGGAGACGGAAGAGGAGTACACGGATTATACAGCGAGCCGCGATATGGAAGGCAGATACCGCTATTACAGACTCTTATTCAGCGGAGTTGAGTTTTCGGACGAGGCGGATATCGAGCTTGTTATGTACCCGAGCGGGAACGACGAGAGCCACAGCGCTCTGAAACTCCATAAATCGGGCGAAGAGTTTTATGATTACAAGATGTCAAAGAAAGAGATAGAGTCTCTCGGAGGTTGAAATGAAAAAAAGAGTAATAAGTATTATCGTCGTAATTATGACGTTTATGACAGTTCTTTCATCATGCGCTGACGGCGGCGAGCCCGCATTGAGCGTCACAGGAGACGCTCCGGCGTTCGAAACGATCAAGGACGAGGTGACGGCAGAGGAGCCTTCAGTTCCCGACACGCCTGCAAAACAGGTGGTAAAATTCTTTGCCGCGGGCGACAACATAATACACGAGTGCGTGTACCTTGACGCGATGACTGTCGCCGCGTCCGTCGGCGCTCCGTCGGAATACTATTTCACGAGTATGTACGACAATTACAAAGACGTCATCTCATCCGCGGACCTTGCGTTCATCAACGCTGAGGGTCCTCTCGACACGGACTACGCGCCGAGCGGATATCCGAGCTTCAACGCGCCGCGTGAAGCGGGAGACGCTCTCGTTGACGTCGGATTTGATATCGTAAATCTTGCTAACAACCACCTGCTCGACTTCAACTGCGGCGTCGGTATGAAGGCGACGATAAACTACTGGAAAACAAAGAACGTACTCACCGTCGGCGCATACGAGGGAGAGGCGGACTATAACACGATAAGAACAGTTGAGAAAAACGGCATAAAGATCGCGATCCTGTCTTATACGTACGGGACGAACGGCAATTATCTCGACGCGTCCGACACGTCTCTTTACGTGCCGTATATCAACGACGCCGACATAACTCGTCAGATCGCAGAGGCAAAGAGTCTTGCCGACTGCGTTCTTGTCTCGATGCACTGGGGCGAGGAAAACACGTTCAACGTAACGTCCGAGCAGGAGCGCCTTGCAAAGCTTATCGCCGACGCGGGAGCTGACGCGATCATAGGTCATCACTCTCACACGATCCAGCCGGTCAAATGGGTGGACGGCGCCTCAGGCAATAAAACGCTCGTCATATATTCTCTCGGCAATTTCCTTCACACGCAGATAAAGTCGATGAATCTTGTCGGAGGAACTGTCACGTTCGATATCGTGAAGAACGCCGAGACCGGAGAAGTTTCAATAGAAGACCCTGTATTCGATCCGTCCGTCTGCCATTACACGGCAAACACGGCGGTGATGGATTCGCTCGACCTTTATAAGAGAGAAAACGTTAAGATCTACCGCCTCGTCGATTATACCGACGCGCTTGCCGCGGAGCACGGCTGTCAGGAATGGGACAAGTTCAACCTCAGCACGCTGAGAGACTACGTTATGTCGACGATCGACCCGAAAGTTCTGACTGACGACTGGAAGTGGCCGGAAAGATAAGGGGGCATTAAGTCTTTTCAAAACGGAGACAGTATATGAAAAAACGCATTGCTTGTATAATAATGACGCTTTTTATGATCTCAACCCTCTTCATCGCATCGTGCGGCAGTGACGATACCGACGGTTTGAAATTTGATCCTGTCGATACTTCCGTCGCAGACGACGAGGATACTGCCATAAGGCTGACGGATCATCTTGCGTTAAACGATCACATGACTGCCGAATACTGCGTGCTTCGAGAAAACCTTCTTCCCGCCGACAGAGACAATATTTACGACGTAAAGAAATCTCCTTATAATTCAAGCATGCTTTTTGCGGATCTTTGCATATTCCTGAAAAACGAAACGGATGACGATTACGCCGTGGCGGACGGATCCGTGGAATTTGAAGGTGAAACATATCCGCTCAAATTCATTCGGGAGGATTATTTATCCACCGGTTTTACGGAGGATCCCGTAAGAGCTGGCGAGGCTGCGCGTTACCACTTGTATTCTGAGCTTCCCGGAAAAGCAAAGGACGCGGAGTCTATCAGAATGAGGTGCACGCTGTCCGGGGAGGAATATGTTTTCGCAGTTGACGTGAGCGCCTCCGGCTCGCGTCTGTATCCGGAAAAAACAGAGCTTGAGATCGGAGCATCGTATGAGATCGGAGGCGGGCTTGTTCTGACGCTTCTCAAGCGCGGAACGGACGCGCCGGAAGAACTACGGGATAAATATATCGACCGCTCGGCGGACGATACGGTCATCTGCATCGGAAACGGTACGGATGAGGAGGCGGCTTTCGGATTTCTTTTCTACAGGACCGGAGACGAAAAATCCGTGCTTGACGCGTTTATAGAGACAAAGGGCGTCGATGCGGGATCGGACGGTTATATAGCACAGGTATATCCTATCTCGATCTCCGCGGGAAGCGAAAGAATAATACATATCTCGGGTTACGATACCGATCAGACGGTATATCTCAATATCGCGGGACAGTTCTTCAAATTCGTTCCGCAGAGTTGAATGCCCGACGTTCAAAGGAGAAGAAAATGAAACTTTACTGCGGCGAGTGCAAAATAGTTTTTGACGGCGACGTGCGCTGCCCCTTTTGCGGCGGAAAGAAAAAAGCGCCGCCGGAAGCTGACGACGTCTGTATGCTCTGCGAGAAGGAACAGATATGGAGCGAAGTACTCGCCGACGTTCTTGACAATAACGGTATCCCGCACCTGTGCCGCAACGTTTACGGCGCGGGGATAACGGCGAAGCTGGGGTCTATGTTCGAGAGGGTCATTTTCTACGTCAAATATAAAGATCTCGACCGCGCGCGTGATATCGTCGAAGAACTCTTCTCCGGTGAGGCGGACGGTGCGGAGGAAGAGTGATGTTTGCCGCTTCGCGGCAAGTGATGTTACGGCTTCGCCGCAGTGATGTTTTGCGGCGATGCCGTAAAGTGATGTGATGTGTTCCTTTTCACTTGCCGAAGGCAAACATCACGCACGAAGTGCGCATCACGTTCGGAGAACACATCACGTTCCGCGGAAGCGGAACACATCGTTCAGCTCCAGAAAAAAAGCACTGCGAGAAGCAGTGCTTTTTTTCTGGAGCTGATAGTCGGACTCGAACCGACGACCTGTTGATTACGAATCAACTGCTCTACCAACTGAGCCATATCAGCGTGCTTAAATAGTATACATCACTTTTTTTATTGTGTCAACAGTTTTTTTGCTTTTTTTCGAAAAAGCGGGAACGGTGGATATTACCGTTCCCGCTGATCGGTTATATGCGGTTTGCATTCAGTTTCTTTCCGGCTCATAGATCCACGGAAGATCCTCGTCGAGGTACATCGTTATGTCCTTCGGAAGGAAGAATGCGTCATAGGGTAACACCGCGTTTGCGTCGCCCTCTTCACATTCGATCTTCATTGATTCGGAATACTTGCCTCTGAAACAGGAGATGTGGCAGTGTTTGCCTTCCGCGTATCCCGCGGTACCCATATCGTAAAACGGCTGTCCCTGCAGGATGATCTCACCGACGTAGATGTCGCTGATATCGTCGTCGTGCATGAAGAGGCAGGTCATATAGTCGTAAGAGCCGTCGGCATAGATCACTTTGGACAAGCTCTCGACCCAGACCACGTTTCCGCTCTCCTCGTTGACAGCGGTGACGCGGCACGTGAACGGTGCGACGATCGAGTCGCCGTCGTTGACCTGCATATCTATGGCGTTCTGATTCTGATGAGAGAATTCTCCGAACGGTCCTTGAGTTACTTTCAGTATGTTTGCGGGGTAGAGAGCAAGCTCGTCGCCGGAGGACGCCCCGTCCCCCCAGTTGGCGATCTTCCACTCGAACAGGTGCTCGTCGTCGAAGGAACATATCACGGCGGGATCCGCATTTACGGGATCCTTCGGGATGGCGAGATATTTCGTTTCATCTGTCGAGAGGACTATGTATTTCATTCCGTTTCCGCCCGACGATTTCTTAATGAAGAACGATGCGATGCGCTCGTCCTCCGGACTGTAGAGCCCGAGGCGGTCCGCGTCGGCGTCATAACCTACGGCTCTGCTGTATCCGCCTTTACTGCAGGCGGCGAAGAAGGTGAAACTTCCGTCTTCGTTCATAACGAATCTGAAACGCTGAGTTACGTCTTCCGTGTTCTCCCATACTGTAAGCGGGATCCCCTCGTAGTCGTTGTCGGCGCCGTCCGCGGCGACGTTGAAGCACATTTCGGTCGACGTTTCGGAAACCGTGTAATATCCGTCGGGAATACTGCGGCGTCGTGTTGTGCCGGAGAAGTATGACGTGTTCTCGGGAGACGTTCCGCTCATGACTTCCGTAGCGGCGGCGTCGATCTTTTCGACCTTTGCGGAGTCGCCGGCGTCGTCGACCGATATCGCACACTCGCACTTGCCTATATAATCATCATTTTCGGCGGCGTGCGACGTGATCGCAAGGACACAGATAGATACAAGTATGAAAGCTGCCGCAATTAATTTTTTCATTTCAATATGCCCGCGCTTATCTTCGCGCGCCTCCTTTCAATGAGATGATGAATTTCGATTCTTGCCTAAAATTATAACAGACAATTATGAACAAATCGCCCGGATTTGTTTATCAGATTGTTGCGGTAACGGCGGGTCATTCCTCTTGATCTTCTATTGCCGCGCGGCGCGAAACGATGCCGTAAAGCCGATCAACGTCGAACTTCGGCGTCCTGTCGAAGCGGAAAATACCGTTCTGTTCCTGCATAACGTCGGTGAACTGAGTGTAGCAGAATCCGCACACTCTCTCATTGTCGAGCAAGCACGAAACGAGCCCTTCGAAGCGTTCGTAAAACTCTTCTCTCGAGTCGGGACGCTTGCCGTAGCCCCACGAGGTATTCTGATCTTCGCCTTCGCCGTCAGCTTCTTTGGGGTCCCAGAACGTTCCGCCGAACTCCGATACGAAATAAGGGATCATCGGATCGCGGCTCTCAAAATCGGGATAGTTGACGAACGCCTCTCCCTCTCCGG
>JAFXNX010000228.1 GCA_017529175.1 Clostridia bacterium | reverse complement strand
GGCCTACCGGCGTCGGTAAGACTGAGCTTGCGAAGACTGTCGCGGAGTGCCTTTTCGACCTCGTCGAAGAGGACTACCGAATACGGCTTTCTTCTTACCGCTTCCGTGAGCTGACCGCCCTCTTCGTAACCGACGTATCCGGGAGGCGCTCCGATCAGACGGGATACGGAGAACTTCTCCATGTATTCCGTCATATCTATACGCACAAGGTTCTTCTCGTCGTCGAAAAGGCACTCCGCGACAGTCTTCGCAAGCTCAGTCTTACCGACGCCGGTAGGCCCGAGGAACAGAAACGACCCTATCGGACGGTGCTCGTTCTGTATTCCCGCGCGGCTCCTGATTATCGCCTCGGATACCTTGTTTACCGCCTCGTCCTGACCTATCACCCTCTTGTGGAGGATGTCCTCGAGGTGGAGCAGTTTATCGCGCTCGCCCTCCATCAGCTTCGAGACGGGTATGCCGGTCCAGCGTTCGACGATGCGCGCGATCTCGTCCTCGGTGACTCGGTCCCTGAGAAGGGAGGCGCCGTCGCCGACACGTTCTTCCGCCTTCTGCTCTTCCGCCTCGAGCTGACGCTTCAGCTCCGGCAGTTTTCCGTATTTGAGCTCCGCGGCGCGGTTGAGGTCATATTCGCGCTCCGCCTTTTCAATGTCGGCGTTGCACTGCTCGATCTCTTCGCGAAGATGCCTTACGGAATCGAGGGCGTCTTTTTCATTGTCCCACCTTGCCTTCATTTCGTTGAACTGTTCTCTCATTTCGGCAAGTTCGGACTGTATCTCGGCAAGATGAGCGGCGGAGAGTTTATCGTCTTCTTTTTTCAGCGCTGCCTCTTCTATCTCGTGCTGTATTATCTTCCTTCTTATCACGTCGAGTTCCGTCGGCATCGAGTCCACCTCGGTGCGGATCATCGCGCACGCTTCGTCGACGAGGTCTATCGCCTTGTCGGGAAGGAACCTGTCGGAGATATATCTGTTCGAGAGCGTTGCCGCGGCGATTATCGCGCTGTCTGCGATCTTGACCCCGTGATAAACTTCGTATCTTTCCTTCAGGCCTCGAAGGATCGCGATCGTGTCCTCGACCGTCGGTTCGTCGACCATTACCGGTTGGAAACGGCGCTCGAGCGCCGAATCCTTTTCGATATATTCGCGGTATTCATCGAGAGTCGTCGCGCCGATACAGTGGAGCTCACCTCGCGCGAGCATCGGCTTGAGCAGGTTGCCGGCGTCCATCGCGCCGTCCGTCTTACCGGCGCCGACGATGGTATGAAGCTCGTCGATGAAGAGGATTATCCTGCCGTCGGCGGCTTTTATTTCGTCGAGCACCGCCTTGAGACGTTCCTCAAATTCGCCTCTGAATTTAGCTCCGGCGATCAAGGCGCCCATATCGAGTGAGAAGACAGTCTTGTCCTTGAGACTATTCGGGACGTCGCCGTTAACTATCCTTTGCGCGAGCCCTTCCGCGATCGCCGTCTTGCCGACGCCGGGTTCGCCTATCAGCACGGGATTGTTTTTCGTCTTACGGCTCAGGATCCGGATCACGTTTCGTATCTCGTCGTCACGGCCGATCACGGGATCGAGCTTCTGGAGTCTTGCGCGCTCGACAAGGTCGGCGCCGTATTTTTTCAGCGCGTCGTAAGTCTTTTCCGGCTCGTCCGACGTGACGCGTTTTGATCCCCTGACGCTCGCCAGAGCATTTAGAAAATCGTTCTTCTTAAGCCCGAACTGACCGAAGACGCGCTTCAACTCGGAGTTCGGAGAATCAAGGAGCGCCATGAAGATATGCTCGACGGATACGAACTCGTCCTTCATCGATGCGGCGCTCTTTTCGGCGTTGTTCAGCACTTTGTCGACGTCGGCGTTGACGTAGATCTTGCCCGCTTCCCTGACGCCCGCGACCTTCGGCAGTTTTCCTACCGACGCTTCAAGCTCCGCGCAAAACGACGAGGGTTCGATCCCGATCTTGCGAAGAAGCTCGGGTATCAGTCCGTCAGCGCTTGACGCAAGAGCGAGCGCGAGGTGCTGCTGTTCTATCTGCTGGTTCGAATATTCGAGCGCCAGCGACTGCGCCGCCTTCACCGCCTCAAGCGATTTCTGCGTGTATTTCTGTGCGTTCATATATCATCACCCTTTCTAACATTCTCTATCTATATCAAAGTCGGACGGTATATCCCGCCCGACGGTATCATTTTAGTATTAAATTGTGACGTAATCGGTTCTAAAATATGAACTCGCTGTAAATATTAGCACTCAATATGTTGGAGTGCTAAAAATTCGGCGGGTGATTGCACTCAAAACTGTCCGCCTATAGCCGAATTTAGCGGTCGCGCCGCACCATTTGCTAAAACCTGTCTGTTATCCGTGATAATGATAACGCCGCCCGGGATCGCTTCCGGGCGGCGCAGTATTATTCAGTTTTATAATTACAGTCTTTCCACTCTTATCGTATTCGTGTCCCCCGGCTTGCCGCTCGTGGTGCCGCCGACGATAACGATGTTGTCCCCCGCGACGAGCGAGAGCAGTTCTTTCGTTTTTTTACCGGCGGTATAGAACATTACCTCAGGCGACGGATACTCTTCGTTAAGTACCGGCAGGACTCCCCAGGAGAGCGCGAGCTTGCGCCACGCTTTCTCGTTCGTCGTCAGCCCTATGATATCGGCGGCGGGACGGAATCTTGATACCATTCGCACCGTCATTCCGCTCATTGAGCATACGGCGATCGCCTTTGCGTTTATGTCCTGCGCCATTGAGCACGCCGCGTGAGACACCGCGTCCATGACGCTCTTGATCTCAAACTCCGTTGCATAGAGTTTCTTTCCGTAAGCTATGTGCTTTTCCGTCTCTTCGCAAATGGAACTCATGATCTCGACCGTCTTCGCGGGATATTTTCCCGCGGCGGTCTCGCCGGAGAGCATGACGGCGCTCGTTCCGTCGTACACCGCGTTCGCAACGTCCGAGATCTCCGCTCTCGTCGGTCTCGGATTGTTTATCATTGATTCGAGCATCTCCGTTGCCGTGATGACTCTTTTTCCGAGCATACGGCATACGGTGATAAGTCTTTTCTGAACGGACGGGACTTCTTTGAAGGGTATCTCGACCCCGAGGTCGCCGCGCGCGACCATAACGCCTTCGCAGACTTCGCATATCGCCTCGACGTTTTCGACGCCTGAACGGTTCTCGATCTTTGCGATGATGCCGATATCGCGTCCGCCGCAGCTCTCTATGTATTTTTTCATTTCAGAGACGTCCTTCTTCGTCGAAACGAAGGAAGCGGCTATATAATCGACGTCGTTTTCAACGCCGAACCTGATATCCTTCTTGTCCTGCTCGCTGAGGAAGGGCTGTTTTAACACCTTGCCGGGAAAACTCATGCTCTTTCTGTTCGAGAGTTCGCCGCCGGCTATGACGTTGCATACGGCGCGCCTGCCTTCGATCTCTTTCACTCTGAACTCAACGAGTCCGTTGTTGACGAGTATCGTATCTCCGACAGAAAGTTCCTTTATGAGGTTTTTATAGCTGACCGATACGATCTTTTCATTTCCGACAACGTCGTCGGCGGTGAATGAGAACGTATCTCCGTCGGAAAGAGTGATCTTTCCGTTCTCAAAGACTCCGAGTCTGTATTCCGGACCTTTCGTGTCAAGCATTATCGCTATCGGCAGTCCGAGCTGAGCTCTCACTTTTTTGATAAGAGCGATCATCTTTCCGTGCTGTTCGTGGTCTCCGTGTGAGAAGTTGAGCCTTGCCACGTTCATACCGGCAAGGCACATATCCCGTATCGTCGCTTCATCGGCGCAAGCGGGACCGAGGGTGCAGATTATCTTTGTTTTTCTCATTTTTATCCATCCGTTATAAAGGAACGGCGGAGCCGTTCCCGTTATATTTTAAGCTGATTTATTTCTGCTCGTAAATATCCTTGACTATTTTGTTCATCTTTCCGAGCTTTCTCTGAATATCGTGGGCGAGGGCGATCTGGCTTCTCGCTCTGACGAGGTTATGTCCGGGATAACGTGTCTTGAAATAGTTGTCTCCCGTGATGTAGTCGTCGAGGAATCTTGTCGCAAGCTCCACCGTCATCGTGAATGCGCCGAGCGCGAGAGTTTCGGCTTCGGATTTTGTGAGCGCGTCGCGCACCTCGGGAATAAATCCTTTTGCAAAAGCCGTGAACTTGTCGAGGTCAAACGATATCTTCGATGTATCCTTTTCGTCCTCGGCGGCGGTGTTCGCGGCAAATCTTACGGCGTCGCCGAAGTCGTGAGCGACGAGTCCCGGCATTACCGTGTCAAGGTCGATGACGACGAGTGCGCGCTCCGTCTCGCGGTCGAACAGTACGTTGTTGATCTTCGTGTCGTTGTGGGTGACTCTGAGCGGAAGCTCGCCGTTTTCGAGCATCTCCGAAAGCTTTATCGCTTTCTCCTCAACGGAGACGAGATAATCTATTTCGGGTTTTACGGAATCCACTCTGTCGCAGCTGTCCTCGATGACGTGCCTTGTGAAGTCCGCCATTCTCTTCTTCGTATTGTGAAAGTTCGGGATCGTTTCATAGAGCTTTTGCGCGTCGAAGTCTGAAAGATTCTTTTGAAATCTTCCGAAAGCGCGTCCCGCTTCCTCTATCGCGAAAAGACTCTCGCACACGTTGTAGGTGATGGAACCTTCAATATATTTGCTGACGCGCCAGAAAGCGTGGTCGAAATCGACGTAGAAGTTCTGGCGTTTTCCGACGTGCGTGTGATAAAAGTGCATGAAAGTCCTTGTGTCGGTGATGCCTTCTTTCGCGTTTTTCTCTTTAAGATGAGTCGTCACAAGGTCGATATTGCTCATGATCTGACGGGGCTTTTTGAAGACGTACATATTGACCTTCTGCACCATATAGCTCTTATAGCTTCCGTCGTCGCGCCGGTACGTCACTCTGTATGTCGAATTGATATTTCCCATCATCTCCTGCTCGTATTTGCAGTACGTTCCGGGAACTCCGAATATCTCGCAAATACCCTTGAGAGTCTCTTCAAGCGGAGCTTTGTTATCCTTTTCGCAATTTTTCATGTCAAACCTTTCGCGTTATATAATATTATAGGCGGATAGATCGTCGTCACTCCATATTATACACTATATTCGTGTTTTAGTCAAGCGGAACGGGCGTGTGGCAATACGCCGAAAATAATCTCCGATATTTAATAAAAATTATTATTTCTACCGTTGCGATTTTTAAATTTATATGTTATACTCGTTATAATTAATCGTTCCCATGAAAGGAATAGTATATGTATTTCAGAAACGAAACTTCACGCGACAGCTATAAGAATCCGTGCGAGCGTCTTCGCGAGGTGTTCGGGGATATCCCCGATACGGTCGACGCCGAATATCTTGACGCGGGACGCGGCAGTGTCCTCGGCGTTTGCGCGCTTCCGATCAAGGCGCCCGTTTGTATGTATCTTCTCGGGAACGAAAAATTTCTCGGCTGGCTCGACGGAAAGAGCGGCGACGTACTCATAAAGTTCGGCGACCCTTCAACGTGCGGGGATGAGGCGATCCCGGCGGACGTGTCCGACGTCATATCGAAATACGTCTATGAGGCGGTAGGCGGCGCGGGATTTGTCAATGAGCGCGGCGAACACGTTATCGACCTCAAGGGCCTTCAGGTCGGAACTCACTATAACGTAAATCTTATGCTCGGAAACAGGATCGGCTTTGACAAACCGATGCTCACAACTCCGAAGGGTTCTCTTGACGCCTTCGGGCGCGGAGCGGTCAGAGCCGGAGCCGATACGCAGATAACAGCCTCACGCTTCGTCATGACTCCGGAGGAGGCGGGCGAGCCTGTCAACCGCCAGTTCTATCTTATTGAAAACAACCGTCAGATATTCTACAGCGCGAACGTTCACGACAACGTGAAGACCGCGATCTGTACGCATAAACAGAATCATTCCGTCATCGAGTACGAGACGGAGTGCGGACTTAAAATAACGAGAACGATATTCATCGTTCCCCAGTACGAAGGACTGCCGGACGCGACCGAAGCGCAGAAGGTAACGATCGAGAACCTCACGGACCGCGACCGCGAAATAAAGATCGTTATGACCGGAATGTTCGGAGTCATGCCGCCCGACGCGCTTTCAAACGACATAATCTACGTCAGCATAATCCACGAATCCGGAACTCTGCAAAAGGACGGAAAAGTTTTCGCTCTCGCTCCGAATATGAGGCCGAGATACGCGAAACCACGCCGCCGCTTTGCCGCTCTTATCGCAGACGGCGAGCCGATGGACGAATATGCGGCGAACTATACGGACTTCATTGGTAACGGCACGCTCGAGTATCCCGAAAACGTTGCTCACCTTCCGAGCCGTCCGATAAGAAAGGTCGCTCCGTTCTTCGCTATGGCGAAGAAGCTTGCCGTTCCCGCGAACGGAACGAAGGAAGTCTCATCTTTCGTCGGATACCTCGACGACCCAGACGACAGCCGCGCGAAGCTCGACCGCACGTTCGAAGCACTGTTTGAAAGATTCTCCGTTCCCGGCTCCGTTGACGCGTCTCTTGAGGACGTCAAGCGTTTCCACCGCGATTTTTCGTCATATCTCTCGATCCATACGGGAGACGGCGATCTCGACGCATACGTCAACAACAACATGCCGTTCCAGGTCCTCTATCAGGCGTTTATCTCGCGCTCTTTCGCATGGACGCAGAAGGCGTTCCGTCAGATAGGCTTCCGCGAGATCCAGGATATGTACCCCTCTATGTATTACCTCGCCGCAATGGGAAATGCGCCTCTTGCCAAGGAGATGATCTCCGAGTGGGTCAAGAACGTTTACGAGGACGGTTACGCAAACCATAACTTCTACTGGCAGGGCAACGGCGCGGGCGACTGCTCCGACGACCAGCTCTGGCTCATGCAGGCGGTATACAGATACGTCTGCCATACGGGCGACACCGCTTTCTTGTCGGAAGAGTATAAGATCGCGGGAAGCGATAAGAAGAGAACGGTCCTTGAGACGATGCTCAAGGCGATAGAATACAGCGCAAAGATCTCCGTCGGACGTCACGGACTTCCCCTTCTCGACCACGCCGACTGGAACGACTGCCTGAAACTTGACGACGACTCGATAAGCGGTCCTTACAAGATGGAACTCTACCGCCGTCAGCTCGAGGAAAAGGGCGAAGAGTGGGGCGCGCCGTTTGAAAATCACTTCTGCGAGAGCGTTATGAACGCGTTTCTGCTCAAGGTCGCAGAGGATCACGTCGCTGAAATGGCGCAGATGATCGGACGCGACGACGTTGCAAAAGAAATGAAGTCGCTCTCCGCGAAGCTCTATGACAACATCCAGCGTCACGCGTGGATCGAAAACTTCTTCGCGCGCTGTCTTGTCAACAACCCCGCGAAGGGATACACGTACGTCGGATCGAAGGGCGACGGGCTCTCCGCGAAAGAGGGTATCGACGGCTCGTACTTCCTCAATTCGTTCAGCTGGTCCATTCTTTCCGGATGCGCGACTGAGGAGCAGATAGCGACGATGCTCGAGCAGGTCTGCAAATACATAAAGACCGAAGCGGGACTTATGCTCTCGTCTCCGTGCGACCTCGACAAGGTCTCAAAGACGACGGCGACGGACCACTACTTCCCGGGCGACCGCGAAAACGGAGCGGTCTTCAAGCACGCGACCATGATGGCGACGACGGCGATGTTCAAGGCGGCGAAGGAAGTGAAGAGCGAAGCGCTTGCGAAAGAGCTTTGCGACCTCGCTTACTGGATGCTCGACCGCGTGCTTCCGTATAAGACGCTGAAGGACCCCTACACGACGAAGGGCAACCCGCGCTTCTGCACGCAGTACAACAACACCGAAACGCTCGAGTCGATAGGTCCGATGCTCTCCGGCACCGCGAGCTGGCTCGCGCTCACCGTCTTCGAGTTCCTCGGCATCAAATACGGCAAGGGTACGGTATCGTTCGCTCCCATCCTTCCCGAGACGATGAAGGATATCTCGTTCACGATCAAGCGCACGGATTGCTCGATAAAGGTAGACGTCAGGAAAGACGGCGGATTCCGCCGCATAGGAGAAGGCACCACTTACACGTTCGACGGCAAACCGTCTGACGGAGTGATAACTCTCCCGACGGACGGGGCGCTCCATACGTTTGAAATAAGACTTTGATAACTGAAAAAAATAAAAACAAAAGATGCGGCTCGGGGCACTTGCGATAGAGCAGGTGTCCCGATGGGCGGTTCAATAGTTGATTACTGCACGGTATAGCGTAATGCTATGCCGTTTCTTTTATTGCTTTGTTTTTCTCGGTAAGCAGACGCTGAAAGTCCGCTTGTCAAGAATAACGCAAAAGCACTTTTGACAACCTGCGGTCATCAAAAGCGCATTGCACTCTGCGAGGCGGCTTACCGCTGCGGATATTTGCGCCCACCCGGCGCACAATATCTCTTGCGGTCAGGGCTGTGCCCTCGACGACTGCGGTCGTCTTCCCGGCAGGGCAGGTTTTGGGAAAACCTCCCTGCACCCCGCTAAAACTTTGGCAGTAAAGTTGTGCCATTTTGGCTCAGCTTTTTTGCACGAGAGCCAAATCCTCCGATTTTGGCTCAACCGTGGTAGCAGAATACTGCTGTTCGGTGACGGTGACGATGTGTTACGGCGATATATCCTGCGGTAACCGTCACTCCCGTCACCGCTGTCACCGGGGGCTAAAAGTAACCGTCAGCACCGATCATCCTTTCGCTGACCGGGGGTTAAATTTGACAGTCACTTCCCGCAAGGTGGGCGCAGTATTTTGAAATGCGTTTTTTGAAAAGTGGGGGCAGTTATTCAATAACTGGTTTTGCCGTTTTACCTGAACCGCGTTCCTGCCTGAGTGTTTCTCCGGCGTCGCTTCGCTCGCTCCAGTGGAGGTCATGGCAAAGTCATATCTCATTCAGACGGTCATTCGGTTTTCAAAGAAAAAATGAGCCGTTGCATAGAAACACCAAAAGGCGAGACAATTACCTCGCTTTAAAAAGTGTGTCTATGTAACGGCTCTTGTTGGGAGACGGGATCACTTACGGCTTGCATCCCCGCCCGTGATCCGCGACGTCCGGGATGTGTGCGGCGATTTCGTTAGCTCACCACAGGCATTGTCGGGCGTGAAACCCGCAAATATGTTGACACCGTTATTCAGTTTTCGTACTTTTCCCGCATAAAGCGACAAAATCACAGATATAATTATACAGAACATATGTTCGTTTGTCAAGAGGTAAAAAAAGCACGCCTATTTTCTCGGTTGTCGGTGTTTACCGACAAGATTGCGCTGAGACAGTTTTAAATTGCAGCGATTGTTCATTATTATTTCATCTTTGTCCCGAACATTTGAATTATATTATGTTAGTTTACAATAGATGTGAGACTGAGAAGATATAGAAAAAGTGATTGAGACCTGATAGAATAGAATTACCCCTAACTCTCAACTAACAGGAAGGACTCAATCACTCTATG
>JAFXNX010000227.1 GCA_017529175.1 Clostridia bacterium | reverse complement strand
GTTGAAGTATCTGTTCATCCAGTCGAACTGCGATCGGTCGAGCTCGGCGCGAAGGTACAGGGCGTGACGGCCGCAAGCGGCGCGGACTCTTGTTTTGAGAACCGCGTCCCCGAGGTCAACGCTGACGCAGCCGATCTCCGTTCCTCCTTCTTCCTCACTCGCTCCGTCGATCATTACGTGAAGTTTTCCGCGGCAGCCCTCGCCTTTGATCTTTATTGCAAAGAGCATGGTTTTTGTTGAAGCGTCGTCCCCGAAGTCGAAATACTTGTATCCGACAACGGCGCCGTCGCCGATATTTGTGACAAGGCGGGTGAATACGTCTTTTTCGGTGACGAAGCAGCCGCCCCGGAGGACGCAGGCGATCTCCGCTTTTGTGATCTCATAGGGGGAGAGCGACTCGGCAAATCCGAGGGATGTCATCTCGACGGGCGGGATCGTGCCGTCGGGAAGGATGTTGACTCTCTCGACGCAGGCGCGGCGAGAGGTTATGGTGTTGTTCGTCATGCGGTGGTAGAAGATATACCACTGATCCCCGATTTTACAAAGAGATCCGTGGTCGTTGCCTCCGGGATAGTCCTCTCCGTTGTCGATTATATATCCGCGGTATGTGAAAGGTCCCGCGGGGGAGCTTGACGTCGCGTAAGCGAGACGGCTCCCGGTGATTGGCGAGTATATCAGATAATAGGTGTCGCCGATCTTTCTCGGGGAGCTCGCCTCAAAGAAACGCCGGTCCGGAGGCGCCGCGTCCGTGTCGTCGATAACGTGGCACCGCAGGCTGCCTGGCACGACTTTATACATCGTTTCAGAGTCAAGCTCGTTCATGTACGAGCGCTCAAAGCCGTAATAGCAGTACACTCTGTCGCCGTCGACCAAAACTCCCACGTCGTTGAACACGCCGTCGTCTCCCGCATCTTCCGGGGCGTATTCGTATGTGGAGAGAAATTCAAACGGCCCCTCGGGGCTCTCACTTACCGAAACGCAGCCCTTCGCGCCTACTATGTAGGTGTATAGGTAGTATTTGCCGTCTTTTTCCACAACGTCCGGGGCGTAGAGCTCGTTTTCTGTGTGGGTGACGCTTGACGGGTGGTCGGTGTCCGGATGGGTGTGAAAGCTGTGTCCGTGACATACGAAATGGTCGAGGTCGTCGACAGAGGCGCTCCAGACTTTCAGCTTCCAGTCGCAGAAATCGCATCCCCCGACTCTGTCGTGGGAGCCGTAAATATACACTCTGTCGCCGAACTGCCTCGGTTCGCCGTCCGGGATGTATTCCCAAAAGGGAAGTATTGGATTTGCCATATTATATCTCCTTAGAATCTCTTGATCTTATTATAGAGAACAGACGGGATAAAGTCAACAGTGATGAAAAATACTTCTTTTGTTTATCTGACAAAAGAAGTATTTTTCAATCCAAGCCGACGGGGCGGAGGCTTGGCATGTAATCACGCTCGCCCAAGGGGACCCCGGCGAATCGCCTATGCGGTTCGCGGGGAATGGGGCGGCTGTATGGCATCACGCGCGCACGCGTGCATTTCCCTCCGTCGGCTTGATTACATGCAACACTTCGTGTTGATTACATTCAGTCCTTCGGACTGATTACATGCACTTGCTGACGCAAGTGATTACATACAACGGCTTCGCCGTTGATTGTTGCGCTTCGCGCAATATCCCCAGGTGGGGGAGTTTTGCCCGTTTTGTATTGATTATCCGCTCTTTTTATGTTAAAATCATTTTGAATAAAAGAAGACGCGAACTTATGCGTTTTCAAAATGAAGTGGCAGGAGATAAGAATATGAAAAAACTAATATGTATCATTATCGCTTTGGTCATATTTACGTTCACGGTCTCATGCGGCAAAGCAGAAGACGCTTCGAAATCCGCGAACGATGAGGCGGGAGGCATCGACTATCTTGTGCTCGTGAACAAAGAGAACAAGCTTCCCGACGGCTGGGAAGAAAAGCTTGAGACTGTAACGGTCAAGAACTCTCTCGGCGACGACGTTGAAGTCGAGAAGTCTGCGTACGATGCGTATCTCAGATTGAAAGACGCGCTCGCTGCCGAGGGCGTTTACGTTGATCTTGATTCCGCGCGCAGGAGCGTTTCGGAGCAGCAGCGTATTTGGGATGATTTCATGGAAAAATACGGCGAGTCATATACAAAGCGCACCGTCGCGGTACCGGGTTATTCCGAGCATCACACGGGGCTTGCACTCGATTTGTATCTGAATATCGACGGCGAGGACGTCTATATGAACGAGGACATGGTCGAGTATCCGGAGATTTGGGCGAAGATCCATGAGAAGCTCGCGGATTACGGCTTTATACTTCGCTATCTTGAAGGAAAAGAAGCGATAACCGGATACGGTTATGAGCCGTGGCACATCCGCTACGTCGGCACGGTCGAGATTGCAAAGGAGATAGCGTCAAAAGGGATCACTTTTGAAGAATATCTGAACCGTCTGCCCGAAGGGGACGTAGCTCCTCCCGCTGAGGAGGCGTCGGAAGAGATCGAGGGGATATATCTCGGCGTTAAAGACTACGGCGCTCCGGAGACGAATAAGGAAAACCGTGATGAATTTATCTACCGTTTTAAGATAGACGGCGAGGAAGTTACATACAAGATCATGAACGGTACGCAGGATGAAGAAGGGAATTACGATTATCCCATCCAGAATGCGCTGAAAGAAGGGTACGGTTACAGCATCACCGTAAAAGACGGCGTCGTCACTGCCGCGAGTGAGGTCGTGGAAGCGGGCAGCTTTGACTATTCTCCGCGCGTCAGCGGCATTCCGGGAGAAAAGACGTTGAAAAACTTTCTTTTGACCGCCCTCGAGCCTGTCGGAACGACGCTGTATATCTACGGCGGC
>JAFXNX010000226.1 GCA_017529175.1 Clostridia bacterium | reverse complement strand
GGATCAAACTCTCTAAATATGGTATATATCTTCGTGAAGTCTCCCCCACGTCTACATATCCGGAGTGATCCGCTCTAATTACTTAAAAGAGCTTCTTTCTTTTCCTTAAAGTTTTTCTTCTTCAAAAGAATTTTCGGAGCTTTTTCGCTTTCGTCTTTGTTGTTCAATTTTCAATGAGCATCGTGCGTCTTAAAACCGCCATACCGCTCGCCGCGGTACCGTATCTTTCAGCCTTTTTTTGCCTCCCCCTTCTTGGGGTCAGCTCGATTATTATATCAAACACTTTCCCCCTTGTCAAGTCCTTTTTTAAAGTTTTTTTGAAAAGTCGGAATATTTTTCGAAGCGCGGCAAACTATATTATTGACTTCGTACCGGAGGTTATTCATGGCGACCGTATTTTTGAGGACGATTATTATATATATCTTACTTTTAGCGTCGATTAGACTGATGGGAAAGAGGCAGGTCGGAGAGCTCGAAGTATCCGAGCTCGTCATCACTTTTCTTCTTTCCGAGCTTGCGGTCCTTCCCATCTCCAACAAGAACGCTCCGCTGTCTCACGCGATAATCCCGGGTCTCCTTCTGCTCGCCGCCGAAGTCATCTTTTCATTTGTTCTGTCAAAAAGCGAACGGTTCAGAAAATTCGCCATCGGCAGACCGAGCATAATAATTAATAAAGGAGAGCTCGACCGAAAGGAGCTGTCAAAGCTGCGCATCGGCATATCTGAGCTTATGAGCGAGCTGCGTCTTAAAGGCGCCGCATCCCTCTCGGAAGTAGAATATGCAATTGTCGAAGAAAACGGTCAGTTGTCTGTTTTCAAGCGCGCCGCGTCGTCAGGGCTGACGCCGTCCGACGTCGGTATAGAGGCGAAGGAACACGGGATCGCTCACTGCGTCATCGCAAGCGGAAAAGTATCGGACGAGGGACTGCGCGCCGCGGGGCGCGACAGGGCGTGGTTAGCGCAAAAGCTTGCGCCGACGGGAGCTTCCGAGGACGCAGTGTTCCTGATGACAGTCGACGACGCAGGCGATACTATTATAATAATGAAGAATAGGAACAGTGACGAAAAATGAAAACTTTTGTCGGAGCGCTGATAACTTTTATCGTTCTGCTGGCTCTCGTGATCGCAAACGGCATCTTTATTTCGGCAATTGCCGAATCTATTCTTTCTGAAGTTGCAACAGCGTCAAACGAAGACGCCGGTATTGAAGAGCGCGCCGCCGCTGTAAAAAGAATTGAAGAAGAGTTATCAGAGAACGCCTTTCTGCTCTCTTTGTCCGTCGGACACGATGAAACGGCGACTCTGTTTTCTTATATTGCGGAAGCAAAATACAATCTCGGCGAGGACGAAGCCTCGTGCTTTGCCGCTCTCGAAAAACTCGAACGCGAGCTTAAAAGACTGACGACCGCGGAATGCTTTTGCGCCGACGGGATCATATAAAGCGTAACGAGCCCGGTTTATCCGGGCTCGTTACGATCATCAGCGATCGTTATCTGTATTCGGTTACGCCGTCTTCAAGAAGCAGACGCCGTCTTATGATGATATGATAACCGTTTGCGCCTTCAACGTCAAACGCGTTGTTTACCGCCGTCATTATATACTCGGGGTTGAGATAATTCTCGCTGTCAACCGACGTTACCGCGCTTATCACGATCCCGTCGTCTGTCGGACGGACCGATATTTCTTTGATATAGCGCGTGATGTCGACTTCTTTTTCTCCGCTTTTTGAACGCTTCATCAAAACAACGGGGGATCTGAACAGTTCTTCGATTTTTTCCGCAAGATCATCATCTTTTGTCCCTGTTTTAACGACGATATCGTTTGCCGCCCATTTGATAAGTCTGAACTTTGTCGACGCGGTATACGCTTCGATTATTTCAATTCCGTCGGGAAGATTTTCATTAAGGATTTTTACTATCTCGCCGTCGGAAGTGTCTTTCGTGACTTTTATATCGGCGACTTCACGGTCTCCGCAGCATCCTACGGACAAGGGAGACGCAAACGCGAGCTTCGGTATAGGATTGAATCCCTCGGTATACCAGACAGGCAAATGAGATTTTACGATACCCCTCATAAAGTTTCTTGCAAGATCGAGATGAGAAAGATACGTCATGGGGCCGGTCTTTTTGAAAATAAGTCTCACCGCTCGCACCGCGGGCGCGTCCGTGTTCCGGACGTTTCCGGAGGTATCGCCGGCATCCGCGGTCGCATCCGGCGTCTCGCTTCCGCCCGGGCACCAGCGGCAATACTTTTTATCTGCCATACGGTTTGCGCCGCACGCGGAACACTTTTCAAGGCACGACGGAGTAGGCGTCGCTTCATACGCTTTATGACGCTCCCTTATCAGAAACTCTTTTGTCACTCCGCAGTCGATCACGTCCCACGGCAAAACTTCGTCATCGGGAATATTTCTGTTCGCGTAAAAATCCGGGTCAAGTCCGGAATCGACTATCGCGCGTATCCACTCGTCATAGTCAAAGCACTCTTCCCACGCGCAGAATTTGATCCCGCGCTTATGAGCGGTGAGCAGCGCCGCGCCGAGACGGCGGTCGCCTCTTGCGAATATCGCTTCGATCCTTGACACGTCGGCGTCGTGATAATTGAATTTTATCTTTCTGTCGCTCTTAATCTTATCGAGCAGGAACTGCTGCTTTCGCGACAGCTCCTCCATAGAGTTCTGCCCTTCCCACTGGAACGGAGTGTGGGGTTTCGGTATGAAGCACGCGCAGCTTATCGTGACCTGCGCCTGCTTTTTTCTGTTTCTCTCGGGCGTTCTGTAATATTCTTCGACGACGTTTGACGCAAGGTCTTTGATCCCCGCAAGATCTTCGTCCGTTTCGCACGGAAGGCCGAGCATAAAATACAGTTTTACCTGACTTTTTCCGGCGGCAAACGCTACGTGTGACGCCTTTAATATCTCTTCTTCCGTGACGTTTTTATTTATTACGTCCCGCAGGCGCTGTGTCCCCGCCTCGGGAGCGAAGGTCAGCGTGCTCGTTCTGACAGTCGATATCTTATCCATCAGCTCTTTTGTGAAGCTGTCGGCTCTGAGAGACGGAAGAGACAGGTTTATCTTTTCGCCGTTCGTCCAGTCGATAAGTTTCGACGTCAGCTCCTCCACCCTTGAATAGTCGCTGATCGAAAGGGATGAGAGAGAGATCTCCTCATAACCGGTATTTGCGGCGCACTCCCTTGCCTGGCGGCACAGTACGTCCGGGCTTTTTTCTCTGACCGGACGCATTATCATACCCGCCTGGCAGAAACGGCACCCTCTGATGCACCCTCTGAATACCTCAAGGGTTATGCGGTTGTGTACCGCCTCGATAAGCGGAAGCGGGGGATCCGTGGGATAATAAGCGCGGTCGAGATCCGCAACGAGTCTTTTTCTGACCCGCGCAGGAACGGCGGCGTCCTTCGGCGTATACGACGCCACGGTGCCGTCGGCGTTATATTTTACGTCATAAAGAGACGGAACATAAAAGCCCTCGAGCTCCGTCGCGGCGCGATAAAGGAACTTATCCCTTGTGAACTCTCCCGCGTCTTTCATCTCCATATACAGCCGGGATATCTCGGGAAGCGCCTCCTCGCCCTCTCCTATAGAAAATACGTCGATGAAATCGGCGAGCGGCTCGGGATTGTACGTGCAATGCCCCCCTGCGATTAT
>JAFXNX010000225.1 GCA_017529175.1 Clostridia bacterium | reverse complement strand
GTCGCGAAGAGCCGACATATGAAGGTCTCTTATCGCGATTATGCCTTTGAGCATATCGGGCCTTGCGTCGGGGTTCGGCTGATGGAGCATACCTTTGTATCCCGCGCCCGTCGTTCTCGGCTTGTTAGTGTATATGCGCGGGATTATCAGTATTTTATCGGACACTTTGTCCTCGAGCGCGCGAAGACGACCGATGTATTCGAGGACTGGCTCTTTTGCATCTGCCGAACAAGGTCCGATAACGAGAAGAAATTTATTCGACTCACCTTTGAAAATACTTTGTATCTGTGTATCTCTCGCCGCTTTCGTTTCAGCCATTTCGTCGGTGATGGGATACATTTTTTTGACTTCCTGAGGGATAGGAAGTTTTCTTGCAAATTCAAGATTCATGGTAATACCTCTGTTTTTTACATTTGTATATAACGCCGCGTCATTTGCTGTCGTTATTTATCGAATTCGGTACGTCTTGCCGTCGAAAGACGCATCATTTCACGCAGCTTTTCGCGGTCTTCGCGTATCAGCGCGGACTCAAGCTCCGTGAAACTGTTTTTGAATCTGTCCATTTCCGCGAGCAGTTTTTCCTTGTTCGCAATGAACAGCTCGCTCCACATTTCGTCGTTGATCTTCGCGATACGGGTCAGATCTCTGAAAGAGTCTCCGGTGTATTTTTTCAGCGCGGGGTCGCCGCTTGCGCACATAAGAGAGACGGCAATACAGTGAGTGAGCTGGGAAAGAAACGCTATCATACTGTCGTGCTCGTCGGGAGAGAGGGTCGATATTCTTGCAAACCCCAGAGTCTCGCCGAGCGCGCGGCATACTTCGATCGCTTCCGCGGTGTTCTTTTCTGTGGGAACTATGATGTAGTTTGCCACTCTGAATATCGAGTCGTCGCTGTACTCGATACCGCTTCTCTCGCGTCCCGCCATCGGGTGCGCCGCGATAAATTCAACGTCGTCCCGAAGCATATCCTGCGCTTTTCCCACAACGCTTCCCTTGACGCCGGTAACGTCCGTTATAACAGCGCCGGATTTGAAGTATTTCTGATTCTCTTTGATCCACGCAAGAAGTGTGTGCGGATATAGCGCTATGATGACAAGATCGGCTTTTCCGATAAGTTCCGGGTCGATCTCGCACCGCCCTTCGTCGATCATTCCGTGCTCAAGCGCATACTCGACTGTCTTGCGGCTTCTCGTTATCGCCGACACGTAATACCCCTGCTTCTTCAGAGCGGAGGCGTATGAGCCGCCGATCATTCCGAGACCGACTATAAGTATCTTCGTGCTTTTTCCGAGTATGTATTTCTTGTCAAGTTCCATAATATTCAACCTCAATGCCGAGCTTTTCAATATCTTCAAAAAATCCGGGATAGCTCTTTGCGACGCATTCCGCGCCGTCGATCACGCCTCCCGTCACGGTACACAGAACTGCGAGCGACATTGCGACACGATGGTCGTTCCATGAACCGAGCGTCCTTGACGGCGCGTGCAGTTTCCCGCTGACCGAGACGGAGTCGCCGCTGTCCTCGAGCGTTATTCCAAACGCGGACAGCTCGCTCATCATTGACGATACTCGGTCACTCTCTTTGTACTTCAAACGCCTTGTGCCGGCAATCTTTCCGCCTCCTGCGTAAGACGCGACTGCGAAGAGTATAGGCGCGAGGTCGGGGCAGTCGGAAACGTCAACTTCACGTCCCGACGCGATATCGTCAAACAGCTTTTTATATACTCTGTCGCCCTGCAGGGAGTCCTTTTTCAATCCTTCTACGGTGACGCTTCCTCCGACGACGTTCAGCGCGTCGAGGAAAGCGGCGCCCGAAAAGTCGCCTTCCACCGTGTATTCGCTTCCCTTGTATGCCGAGCCGCCTTTTACGATATATCCGTTTTCGAACTTCCAGGCGTCAACGCCGAAATCTCTCATCACGCCGAGCGTCATGTCGGCGTATGATACGCTCTCGGCGCCGCGTGGTACGACGATGCGGCTCTCGCCGCGAAGGGTTGACAGCGCAAAAAGAAGACCTGTTGCGAACTGACTGCTCTTTGACATCGAAACGGCGTATTCTCCGGGGGAAAGACGTCCTGACGCGCTTATATGATCCGGGAGGCGCTCAAAAGTAAAACCTCTTTCGCGGCAAAGCGCCTCATATTCGTCAAGAGGACGGGATATGAGCTTTTCCGTTCCGTATAGCGTGACTCTTTCGCCGGACATAAGACAAAGGGGAAGAAGGAATCTTAGCGTACTGCCGCTCTCGCGGCAGTTGATCTCACATTCTTTTATCGATAAGGGATCAAGCCCGCCGATCGTTACGGCGTCGCCGCTTTTTGAAACGGAGGCGCCG
>JAFXNX010000224.1 GCA_017529175.1 Clostridia bacterium | reverse complement strand
GATCCGATTATCAGATAAACTACGCGGAAACATATATGAAGGATCAGGCGTATTATCTTGGTTATTATGACGCGACGAGCGAGATAGGACCCGTGTATACGCTGAAGAGCGGAAAGACGGCGACACTTTCATACTACACGCCTCAAAACCCCTGGGGACAGTTCGCGTTCTGCTACAAATGGCCGAACGGATACGCCGATTATCTGTATTATTTCAGATTTAATAACGAGTATAACTCATCGGCTCCGAACATGTATATGATGAGGGATTCCTATTCAATAGCGCTGACGGGATTTTTGAAGGATTCATTTGCAAAATCAACTTTCAACTGGACCTTCTGTTTCAGCAAGAGTGAGATATTGAATTCCGACGCGGACGTTATCATCTGCGAGATAGTCGAAAAGAATATCGTTTCACATTATTTTAACGAATTAACATTTTTACCATAATTGATACACGGGAGATGAAAAAATGAAAAAGATCATAGCACTTACACTTGTCATTGTCGCGATATTCTGCCTCGCATCGTGCGGGAGCGAAGACGCCGCCGCAAACCGTCTTGAAACGACGTCCGAAAAGCTGCTTGGTGAGCTTTCCGGAAAGATCGATCTTTCGGATCTTGACCTGCTGACGGAAACTAACCCCGAAGCAAAAACTCTTCTTATGTACGTTTACGGGATCGACGAAGAGCTCATCTCCTCGGTAGACTCCTTCTTCATAACGAACAGCCACCGTTCGACCGACGCGAGAGCGATAGTAGTTCTGTTTATGAAAGAGGAAGGCGCAAAGGAAAACATCGCAAAAGCAAAGACGGCGCTGAACGATATATTCTTAAAACAGCTTATCACAACGACCGCAACGTACGACGCGGAACAGGCGAAGATCGCAAACTCCGCGACGTTCACGGAATATGATAACGCTCTCGTGTTCATCTCATACAACACCGAAGGCAACACGGCGGTGATCAGCGCGATCGAAGGAAAATAAAATACAAATAATTTATAAAGCTCTCTCGGGATGAGAGAGCTTTTTCGTTTATTATTTCAGCGTTTCCGCCGCGGCTTCGAGCATCAGATTGTACTGCCCTTCCATATACGACACCGCAAGGCGGTCAAGCAGCTTATCTACTATACCGTCCGTCAGCTCATATCTCTTGACAAGGCAGTATCCGGCGGACGTTGAAAACGGCTCGGAGCACTCGTCAGCCTCAAGCGCAAAGCAGGCGTTTTCATAATCGACGTCGGAGTTCCCTTTCACGACGACGTAGCTGTCCTCGTAGTCTCCGATGCCTTTCTCGACGCTGTACTTTGCAAGCGAGTCCGCAAGGTCCTCGAACGATATCTTTCCCGATATGTACTCGTCATATCCTTCGTCGAGCTGTGTTTTGTCCGCGCTGTCAACAATTATCCTTTTTACTCTGACGGCTTCTCCGTCGAGCAGCCTCTTTCGTATCGAGTCCTTATCAGACTCGATCTTTCCTTTTTCCGCAAGATAGCCGTACAGCTCGTCCCTCAGAACGCCCTGCTCGACGATCTTATCGAAGAACCCTTCTATACCGTACTCCTCAAGCTCCGCCTCGAGCGCGTCTTCGTCGCCGCCGTATCCCTCGGCGAGTATCCTTTCATATTCCGCGTCGCACTTCGACTTGAAGGTATCACCCGAATGATCGTATCCTTCGGCGTCCGCGAGCGCGTAGACGGAAACGAATATTTCCGGAGTCGAGCCGTTATCGGTTATATATTTTGCAAGATCGGCGTCAATTTTATATCCCCCGATATCAAGCTGTCCTGCACCTTTGCCGCACGAGGCGAGAGCAACGAGCGAAAGCGCAATCGCGAGAATGATCGCTGCCGTTTTTTTCATATTACCACATCCTTTTGAAACGTCTTTATTCATTCTATCACAAAGCGCCACGATTTGCAACTATGTCAAACGATGACGTACGGAATAGAATATATATAGAACGGATACGATCGGGGGGATAATATGAAGATAGACAGAATGAAGATCAATATGCTTTGCAAAATGAACGACGAGAGGATGTGGAGTACTGTCAAATTTTTCGCGTCGGCAAACGGGATAGACCTGTCGGGAAAACGCGTGACGCAAAGAGATATCGAAAACTGCAGACGAATGCTCTTATCGCTCACCGACGCGGACATAAAACGCGCGAATGAACTTATATCAATTTACAAATACGGGAGGTAAATATGAGCGACCTTTCAAGTATGCTTGAAGACGCGATGAAAGATCCACGGTTTTCGACGATCCTTTCATCGCTGAAAGAAAAGGCGGATGCGGGAGAACTCGACGTCGCGTCCCTTGTCGGACAGATCGGAGAAGGAGGCGCCGGCGCGAAAAGCACCGGGCAGGAAGTCACAAAGGCGGTCGGCGGAAAACCCGGGATGGACAGCCACAAAAAACTGCTCGCGGCGCTGAAGCCGTATCTCGGCGACGCAAAGCGGGGAGCTGTTGAAAACATACTTAAAATAGGAGAGTTTTCCGGTATTATCGAAGCGCTTACAAAGAGCCGCGACGGCGGGAGGTGATAAGGTGTACTCAAGAAGTTCGCAAATGAGAAATTCAAACAGGACGGAGGATATGACACTTCCCGCGAGATATTCCGGCGTAAGATTTCGCCATGAAAAACGAAGCGACGGGAGGGACATTGTGATCGAGACGCCGATGAAGGAGCCGGACGTGGCAGTCCTCGACGCGCCATTCGATAAAAGGAGCGATGACGCGCCAAAAATCCTCGAAGATGAAAAGGCGTCATCCCCCTCGGAAAGCGCGCGCGGCGGCTTTATCAACTCTCTGTCCGGTATATTCGGAAACGTAGGAGAGGACGACATACTTCTCGCGGCACTGATAATCGTTCTTGCGGGAGAAGGAATAAAAGAAAACCGCGAGGCGCTCCTTCTTTTGATACTGCTTCTTTGCATAAGATAAGCGGGTACCTCATAGCTCACACCGCTTGCCTTGAGAAGCCGTTCAGAAAGGATTTGGCGGGGCAAGACATTACGTCTTACCCCGCCGCGCATATATGGAAAGGAATCTGATGGGCTATCTGATCTTATATTTGAGTCTGAGATTATCCGCTATCATCGCGATAAACTCGGAGTTCGTCGGCTTGCCGCGGTTGTTCTGAACGGTGTAGCCGAAGTAGGAATTGAGCGTGTCGACGTCGCCTCTGTCCCACGCCACTTCGATTGCGTGACGGATAGCGCGTTCGACGCGCGAGGTCGTCGTCTGGTACTTCTTTGCGACAGACGGATAAAGGACCTTCGTTACAGAGTTGATTATATCGTTGTCCCGGATCGTCATAAGGATCGCGCTTCGCAAATACTGGTAACCTTTGATATGAGCGGGTACGCCTATCTGATGAATGATCTTCGTGACCTGAGCTTCCATATCGGGGCCTCCCCTTGAGCCGTCCGCGCCGAGAGTACCGTTGCGGCGGCTCTCTTCTATCTGCGAGACGTGCTCGCCGAGACCGTCGAGGTCTATCGGTTTCGGAAGGCACAGCGCGGCGCCCGCGCGCGTCGCTTCGACAAATATATTCTGATTCACCACGAGAGACGCGATAATAAACGCGGGCGGAAGGTCGGGTGAAAAGTTATGAGTCGACGTCTGTCTTATAAGTCCTATTCCGTCGATACGCGAAAGCCAGACGTCAGCGAGAACCACGTCGTAAGCGCCGCGCGTTATCATCCCGAGCGCGTCCTCGCCGTTTGACGCCTCTTCGACGAACCTGTATCCGTATTTGAGAAGCGCCTCCTTTACGGAACGTCTCGCGTCGGCGCTTTCATCTGCTACCAAAATCTTTGTCTGTTTGTTCATTTCCTTCTCCTTATCTGTATATGTATACAATAAAATTTCCTATTATTTCCATTTGATTTGACGTAAACAGTTTACCATATATTTCCCATCATTTCAAGTGCTTTGCCACAAAAATCCTGCACAAAAATGGCGCGTTGATTTCGTTTCATATTACCAATATTTACCATTATATTCACGAATAATGAAACTATTTGATAGAGTTTGTCAGATAAACGGCGGCGAGTTTATCGCCGCCGTCAGAACAAAGATAAACTTGGTAGAACGACAATGACAAAACATTTTTTAAGCAAGCATAACATCATAAAAGGATAAAGTTTCACCGAAAATCAAAGAGGCTGGGAGACATAGATTGATCTGTATCTCCCAGCCATCATTGCCTTTCGTCGCTCTCGCTGCTTGACGTATTTATATACGCCTATCGCAGCGAGATCACCAAATCTACCGGCGTTTCTCTTC
>JAFXNX010000223.1 GCA_017529175.1 Clostridia bacterium | reverse complement strand
GCGTCGCGGGCGATACAGTCTTTATTTCGTCCGTATGTCTTTGCTCGTCCGGTGCTGAAGCGTCCGCCGTCGCTTATGAAAGAGAGTCGCGCGCAAACGGTATAGTCGCGGGCGGCGCAGCTTTCGTTCAGTACGACAGCGAAGACGCGTCATCATTGATAACGCAGCCCTACATTGCAGATAAGTGCGGGGACGTTAACTGCGACGGCGCGTTGAACCTTCGCGATATTTCGGAACTCAAGAACTATCTTGCCAACGCGGAACAGTACACTCAGAATACGATTCACTTCGACGTAAACCGCGACGGCGTTAAATCGATAATGGACCTTTCCGTTCTCAAAGGCATGATCGCAGGCATAATTGACGTTCCGCAAACCGATATGCTGTACCCGAAGTGCACGGTAGGCTTTGACGATGAGGACGGCGCGGCAACTGTCACGAGAGGAGCGGGAGAGTATGCAACGTTCAAGGTCGAGCTTGACTTTGACGAACCCGCATACGCGGTATTCGTATATAAGATCAGTGAGGCGTCAGACATCACCGTATATTACGGAGACAACATAACCACCGCGGAAAGCGAGACAGCATCGTTTACTTCCGCGGACGGATACGGCAAGCTGATCCTCACACTCCCCGAACAATACGGGGGCGACTCCGTAACGCTTTGCACAGACGGCGTTACGATATATGTCGATTCATTCGGTCTCTTTGAATCTTTCCGCGGAGCGGATGCTTACGCAAATTCAAGAGTCGAAGCAAGAGCGGCAGGCGTCGCGACGAGCGACAACTTCAGAATAGACTTCTCCGAGAGCACCGTGGGCAAGATCGAATACTCAAACAACACACTCTACTCCGCGGAAAGCGGCAACACTCTCCATCTCACGGTCGACACCGGCCGCATCGACCCGTACGTCTATCTCGATCTCTCGTCCTACAATCTGTCTGCAAACGATTACAAATATATCATTTACAATTACAAAGTGCCGATCTCCGGCGAGGGAAAAGGATTTGAAGGACAGTTCTTCTTCTGTTCCGACAACGCGTCGTCCCCTGCCGAAGCGTCTTCGATCAAGTTCCGTCTGACAAGAAATGGATCCTTCGTCGATCAGACGTTCGACCTTTCCACAGCGTCATACTGGGGCGGAAAGATCCTCGGCATAAGGATAGACTACTTCTGCGACGCTTACGCTGGAGAGGAACTGTATTTGAGTTCTTTGACCTTCTGCAAGACGGAAGACGATATGCACTCAGCGCTCGGAATGAATTAATTGATTTGAAAGGTATACAGTTATGGAAAAAGTAAGATTCGGACTTATCGGATGCGGTCTTATGGCAAGAGAATTCGCATCCGCTTCCGCAAGATGGTGCCACTTTACGTGCGACGTTCCGCGTCCGGAGATAGTCGGTATATGCTCCCCGGTCGAAGCGGAAACTGTATGGTTCAAGAAGAATTTTCCCGATATCAAGTACGTCACGGCGGACTATAAGGACTTGCTCGCCGCCGACGACATAGACGCGATATACTGCGCCGTCCCTCACAATCTGCACGAAAAGTTTTACGTTGATACAATAAAGTCCGGAAAAGCTCTTCTCGGTGAAAAGCCGTTCGGCATTGACAAGGCGGCGAACGCAAACATACTCAAGGCGATCGAAGAAAACCCCGGCGTATTCGTCCGCTGCACGAGCGAATTTCCTTACTACCCCGCGATGCAGATAATCATTAACTGGATCAAAGAAGGAAAGTTCGGCAGGATCATCGAAGTCCACGCGGGATTCAATCACTCCTCCGACTGCGACCTTGCGAAGCCGATCAACTGGAAACGTCAGGTCAAGTTCAACGGAGAATACGGGTGTCTCGGCGACCTCGGGATACACACTCAGCACGTTCCGTTCAGAATGGGCTTCATTCCGAAGACGGTATACGCGCAAATGGACAACCTTGTAAAAGAACGTCCCGACGGTAAAGGCGGCATGGCAGTCTGCGACACGTTCGACAATGCAACACTCGTTTGTACGTGCGAGGACCGCGACGGAAACGAATTTCCGATGACGCTTGAAACAAAGAGGATGAGTCCCGGATCGACAAACCGCTGGTTCTTCGAAATTTACGGACTCGAGTGCAGCGCAAAATTCTCGAGCGACGACGCAAACTCCTTCAGCTACACGACCTCCTGGGGCAAAGAGCAGGCATGGTCAAGGATCGTCGTCGGATATAAGCCGATGCTTTCCACCATCACCGGACCGATCTTTGAGTTCGGATTCGTCGACGCTATGCAGCAGATGATGGGAGCTTATATGCTCGAGCTGACCGGACACAAAGTTCCCTTCGGTCTTTTCACTCCGGAAGAAACAAGGATATCTCACGAGCTTTCGACCGCGGCGCTCCGTTCGCACTATAACAAAACGGTGGAGAAGCTCGATCTGTAAGCCATGAAGAAATCATATATCACAAGAGCGATAACACAGGACGGATCGGCAAGGATATTCTGCACGGATTCGACCTCCCTTGTCGATCGCGCGGTCAAGATACATAAAACCTCAAAGACTTGCGCGGCGGTGCTCGGAAGAGCGCTTACGGCGACCTCCCTTATGGGTTCGCTTCTCAAAGACCGCGACAATTCCCTGACGTTCCAGATAAAGGGCGACGGCCCCGCGGGAACCGTCGTGTGCGTCAGCGATTACTCCGGAAACGTCAGAGGATACGTTCAGAATCCCGAAGTCGAACTGCCGGAAAACAAATTCGGAAAGCTTGACGTTGGCGGCGCGGTAGGTAAGAACGGATACGTTTACGTAACAAAAGATCTCGGGCTTGCAGAGCCGTACAACGGAGTCTCTCCCATCGTCACAGGTGAGATCGGAGACGACGTTACGGAATACTTCGCGTCGAGCGAACAGACGCCGTCCGCTTGCGCGCTCGGAGTCAGAGTTTCAGACGGCATCGACGTCATCGCATCGGGCGGATTCCTCGTTCAGATAATGCCCGGCGCCGACAGCGCTGTGATCGACAGGATCGAGGCGAATCTTAAACTCATACCGTCAGTTTCCGCGATGATTAAGGACTCAAAGACCCCCGAGGAAATAATTGAAGCGGTTTTCAAAGACATCCCTTACGACGTCTTCGACAGCTTCGATACGGACTATAAATGCACCTGCTCCCGCGAGAAATACCTCAAGGCTCTGATATCTCTTCCGGACAAAGATATTGAGGAGCTGAAGTCGGAAGACGCGCCTATTGAAACCGAATGCAGATTCTGCAAGCAGAAATACACTTTCGATATCAGCGAAATAATAAACAACAGATGAAAAACGGAGGGTTTTACCCTCCGTTTTTCATCTGTTTTGAAGATGCGCCGCGCTTCGTTTCCGAAGCGCGGCGCGTTATTATTTGTATTATCAAGTAAGATCAGCCTGCGATCATAACTTTTATCGCGCTGATATCCATCATATTGATGACTTCGTTTCCGTCTATGTCGGAATTCGTCGCGATGATATCCGAAACGGTGAGCGTTCCGGCGATGTATGCTTTGAGACTCGAAATGTCTTTCATACCGACGTTTCCGTCGCCGTCAACGTCACCGACCTTAACGGGAAGAACTCCGAATGATACCTCGCTCGTCTCCTGGCACACCGTACAAGTATACGTCCTTATTCCTTCCGTCGTATACGTAGCGGGAGTCGTGACAACTCCTTCATCCCAAGTGTGAGGAAGCTTTTCGATAGCTTCAGTCTTCGTATCGCCGCAAGTGATGCACGTATAAGTGATACTTCCCTCTTCCGAGCAAGTTGCGGGCTTTATGACGAGACCGTCGTTCCATGTGTGCTCGTGGACTGCGACTTCTTCGACTGCGTTTCCGAGCTCGATCCTTACCGCCGCGAATACGTCTTCGTCAGTCATTGTGTTTGAGTATTCGGACCTGTCGAATCCGGGCATGGAAAGATAGCTTACAACGTTGTTCGAGACTTTAGTGATAAAGTCCTGCATTGCCGCTTCGCCGTAACCTTCGCGGTACATATAAAGCATTTCATAGTCTTCGATACCGTCTCTGATATTCTCGACTCTGATCGTTCCGAGAGGCTGGTTGGTGTATGCGACCGACAAATAAGTCTTCATATCCTTGCCGTAATAAATGTTGCCGTTGCCGTATGCGTACGTTCCGGGAGCTCCGCCCGGTACGTATCTGTTGACCTGCCATTTGTCGGATACCGTAGTGCCGTCGTAAGCGTTGCTTGAACCGACCGCGGTGCAGGTGCTCGAATGTTCATCCCAAAGGTTTGCGCCATAGTAGAGATAACCCGTAGCGCCTATCTGCATCGACTGCCAGTACAGAAGCTCCGTCTGAAGTCCGGTATTCTCGATCAGATGGTTGCAATAGGTATAATCGGGTCCCTTGCCGCATTCGTAGATCCAAAGCTTGACGTTCTTGCCTTCTGCGGCCTTCTGTGTCTGATATGTTGAAAATCTTGATGCAAACGGTCCGTAGATGCTGTCCCAGTCAAAATAGAGCGCGTTGGCGTTCGTGCAGTCAAATCCGGAGATTATACCGTTCATATTCTTGACTTTCGTAGTTCTCGTACGTCCGTCGTATCCCGTCGACAGAATGACGTCGTGAGGTGTGAACATATCGGACTTGCAGCACCAAAGAGATACGGAGTCGTCGTTCATCATTCCCTGGATCGCGTCCGCGTATCCGTCAAACCTTCCGCTGCCGTCATCCGCGGTGAGATATGTGCCGGTCGCGCTGTCGTATGCAACGTTCTTCGAATAACCCGCCGGATACGGATGGTTTTCGTCGATCGCAACGAGTACGTAAGGATCCTCCCAGCAGTTTGCGACTCTGTTGTAGAAGCCCGGAAGCTGCGCTACCGTCGGGTTGCCGGGAACTCCGCCGTAATCCTTCTGCTGCTGGCTTCTCGGCTCGTCTGCTACGTAGAAATATACTTTCTCTTTGATATTTTCCCAGTCGTCCATAGCGGACAGACTCTGATATGTCGCGCTTACCTGCTCGGCGCCGCAGCTGCTGCCGTCGAATAGACCGATATAAGAAACTTTATCGGAAACTCTGAAAGACGTGACTCTCGGATTTGTGACATATTCGTTATCCGCATTCAAGTCACCCGGTACGTTCATACCGCAGATCCTGTTGTCAAGCAGATAGTCGTACGCGTTCTTATAGATCGTCTCGCCTCTGTTGCCGTATGAGATATAGAACGCCGTCTGATAGTGGTTTGCCTCGGGGATCTCAAAGTTCCATACGTATGCGTACACTGTCGCGGTCTTTATCTTTCTGCCGTTCGAGTCCGTAACGTTGAACTGTCCGCTGTACCAGCCGGTAGGAGTTGTCAGCTCGCTCTTTACTTTGATATAGAGCGTCTGCGTCTTTCCGGCAGTCAGCGTAAACTTTCCGGTTCTGTTATTAATGTCGGAGATCTTTGCCATAGCGTCCGGGATCAACCCTTCTCTGATAAATGAATCGGACGCGTTGTTTACTCCGAGAACGTCGGTCGTGTCAAGACCATAACAGCCGATATAAAACTCGTAGTAAAGGTCGGCGGAAAGAGTCGCTCCGGAACCGTTCATGGCGGTGAAGCGGGTAACGTTTGCAGATATGTTGCTCTTCGTTTCGTTTTCAGAATAAAGAGTTACCTGCGCGCCCTGATACTCGTTCCTTGCCATGTAGATGGAATAGGTGTTCCTTCCGGTGGAAGTCGTATCTTCCTGATGCACTTTTACGTTAGCATGCTGAAACCACATGCTGATGTCGGAGTCCTCGAAGGGCGCCGCTTGAACGGTATAGTTCTCCGACGGGTCGTCAGACGCATAGCTTACCGTAACAACGGACGCCGCCGCAACGGATGCGACCATCATCAACGTAAGAAATAGCGCTATTATTCTTTTCATAAGGATACCTCCTATTTATATTATCAGTTTAATATGCCGGTTTATCCTGCGATCAAAACTTTGATCGCGCTGATATCCATCATATTTATTACGCCGTCTTCATCTATGTCGGAGTTTGTAATTATTATGTCTGTTGCAGACAGTACGCCGGCTATATATGCTTTGATAGAGGAAATATCTTTGATACCGACGTTTCCGTCTCCGTCAACGTCGCCGATCTTCACGGGAAGTATGCCGATGGATACCTCGCCGGTCTGACCGCATACCGTGCAGGTGCACGTTTTGAAGCCTTCCGTCGTATACGTTGCGGGGGTGGTCACGACTCCTTCATTCCATGTGTGAGGAAGTTTTGCGATCGTTTCCGTCTTTGTGTCGCCGCATACCGTGCAGGTGAATTTCTTTGTACCTGCCGCCGAGCATGTCGGCGATTTTGTAACGACACCGTCGTTCCACGTATGTTCGTGAGTTTCTCTTGCCTCTACCGCGTTTCCGAGTTCGATCCTTACAGACGCGAAGATATCTTCATTCGTCATACTGCTCGAATAAGCCGATCTGTTGAAAGCGGGCATAGAGAGATAGCACGTAACGTCAGTGGAGACCTTTTTGATAAGAGTATTCATGGCGCTCTCGCCATACAGATTCTTATACTTGTAGAGCATCTCGTAATCTTCGATACCGTCTCTTATGTGCTCAACTCTGACAGTTCCGAGAGGCTGAGACGAGCTTCCGAGTCCGAGATACGTTCTGACGTCTCTGCCGTAAAGGAACGTTCCGTTGCCGTAACCGTACGTTCCCTGCGAGGATGTTTCTCCGAACGGATAGTTGACGGAATCGTATATATACGAAGGATGCCATTTGTTGACAGGCCATTTACCCGAAACGGTCGAACCGTCGCACGCGGCGGATGATCCTACAGCAATGCGCGAATCGCTGCCGTCTTCGTTCCAGATGTTGGCGCCGTAGTAAAGGAATCCGGTAGCGCCGACCTGCATCGTCTGCCAGAACAGAAGCTCGGACTGAAGACCCGTGTTTTCAATAAGCAGGTTGCAGTAAGTATAATCGGGGCCCTTGCCGCACTCATATACCCAAAGCTTATAGTTCTTACCCTGAACCGCCTTTTCGGTCTGATAATTCTTGAATCTCGTAGCGAAAGAGCCGAACTTGCTGTCCCAGTTGAAATAGTTTCCTCCGGCTATATTGCCGTAATCGAATCCGGATTCAAGCCCGTCGATATACATGACCTTCTTTTCGCGATAAAAGCCTCTGTAACCGACTGAATTAAGAACGGAACGCGGAGTGAACGCCTGGGTCTTCATGACCCAGATATCGGTTGATCCGTCGTTCATCATCGCCTGAGTCGTATCGATATAGGCGCTGAATCTGCCGGAGCCGTCGTCCGCATTCAGGTATTTCGATCCGTTCCATGCCGTATTTCTCGCATATCCGGGCGGATACGGCGAGTTGTCGTCTATAACGACAAGACACTGCGCGTCGGTCCAGCCGCGTTTCATGCTCGCGTTTTTCTGGAATACGTCGTCAACGGGAGGATGCATACCGTAGAAATATTCGTTCTGAATGGTATCGTGCACCTGCTGGCATCTCGGTTCGTCGACCGTGTAGAAATAGAATTTATCCTTGATCTGATCCCAGTCGGACCTTGAAGAAATATCGTTGTATATATCGCGCGCTTCAGACCACGTCACCTGAGATTTATACGTATGATTCTTTGCGACGTTGATCGCGTTGACTCTCGGATTGGAAAGATACTCGTTCGATGCGTTCAGCGTTCCGGGGACCGTAAACGCACAGATCCTGTTGTCGAGGAGAAAATCGTAATAATTCTTGTAGACTGTTTCGGAAGCCAATGAAATATAGTCAAGCTGAGTCGCTGTCTGCAGATGTGTTGACTCGGGAATTATTACGTTCCAGACGTAAGCGTAGACAGTCGCAGTCTTGACGACCTGGCCGCTCGAGTTCTTAAGGTTGAACTGACCGCTGTACCATCCGGAAGATGTCGTCGGCAAACTCTTTACTTTGATATACAGAGTCTGTGTCTTACCCGCGGCCAGCGTAAACTTTCCGGTCCTGCTGTTTATCTCCGAGATCTTCGCCATAGCGTCCGGGATCATTCCTTCTCTGATAAACGACTGCGAAGCGTTGTTTACCCCGAGTACGTCCGTCTTGTCAAGATTATCGCATTTGATGTAGTACTCGTAGTACAGTTCCGCCGTGAGCGCGGCGCCCGTGCCGTTCATCGGTGTGAAGTTCGAAATGGTGGCGGTAAGATCGCTCTTTGTCACGCTCGGTGAATAAAGAGTTACCTGCGCGCCCTGATACTCGTTCCTTGCCATGTAGATGGAATAGGTGTTCTTTCCTGTGGAAGTTGTATCTTCCTGGTGTACCTTTACGTTCGAGTGCTGGAACCACATCCTGATCTGCGAATCCTCATAAGGCGCAGTCTGGACGGTGTAGTTCGTCGAAGGGTCGGTCGCCGCGTGTCCCGTATTCACGACGGATGCCGGCGCGATCGAAACGACCATCATAAGGGTAATGATTAGCGCAATGATTTTTTTCATATTGTTCTCCTTATGTATAAAATAACTAATTTATTCAACCTGCGATCAGCATCTTGATAGCGCTGATATCCATCATATTGATGACTTCGTTTCCGTCTATGTCGGAATTCGTCGCGATGATATCCGAAACGTTGAGCGTTCCGGCGATGTACGCTTTGAGACTTGAAATATCTTTCATACCGATATTTCCGTCGCCGTCAACGTCGCCTACCTTCACGGGAAGGACGCCGATGGATATCTCGCCGGTCTGGCCGCATACCGTGCAGGTACACGTTTTGACGCCTTCCGTCGTATACGTTGCGGGAGTCGTCACAACTCCTTCATTCCATGTATGAGGAAGCTTTTCGATCTCTTCCGTTCTCGTTTCTCCGCACGCGGTGCAGGTGAACGTTCTGATACCCGTCACGGAGCAGGTAGCCGCTCTTGTCACGACTCCGGTGTTCCATGTGTGCTCGTGGACCGCGACTTCTTCAACCGCGTTACCGAGTTCGATCCTTACCGTCGCGAATACGTCCTCGTCGGTCATACTGCTCGAATAAGCGGATCTGTTGAATCCGGGCATCGAGAGATAACTTATCACGTTTGCGGAAACCTTGTTTATCATATTGTTCATTGCGGTCTTGCCGAAAGCCTGACCGTACATATAAAGCATTTCGTAATCTTCGATACCGTCCCTTAAATGCTCTACTCTGACCGTTCCGAGAGGCTGCGATGAGCTGCCGAGCGACAGATATGTTCTCATATCTTTTCCGTAGACCAGCACGCCGTTTCCGTAATAGTTCGTACCGTCGGCTTTGGTGATGGTATTGACTCTCCACTTTCCGGAAACAGTGCTTCCGTCGTACGCGTTGCTTGAGCCGAGCGCGGTCGTCGAATTGTTGTTTTCGGTCCACGCGGTCGTAGCGTAGTAGAGATAACCCGTGGCGTTAGTCTGCATCGCCTGCCAGAATATGAGCTCGCTCTGAAGTCCCGTATTCTCTATTATGTGGTTGCAGTATGTATAAGCTGTCTCGTTGCCGCAGATGTAGTTCCAGAGCTTGACGTTCTTGCCCTTTGTCGCCTGAGCGGACTGGAAATTGTCGAATCTGCTCGAGAACGAGCCGTATTTGCTGTCCCAGTTGAAGTAGTTTGCGCCGGCAAGTATGCCGTTCATGCTGACGTCAAATCCGGAGATCGTTCCGTTCATGCTCCTGATCTTGCCGGTCGAAACGTCGCCCGCGTATCCGACGGATGTGAGCGCGGAAGCGGGGGTGTAGAAATAAGGCTGTACGCACCAGATCGAGCAGATCTCTTCGTCCATCATGATCTGTACCGCGTCGGTGCTGTTTGCAAATCTGCCGCTGTGGTCGTCGCTGTGGAGATATTTTCCCGTCGCGCTGTTATAAGCGGTCTGCGTATCGTATCCTGTCGGGAACGGATGGTTTTCGTGGAACGCGACGAGCGCGTACGGATCGGGCCAGTTCGTCGCAACAGGCGTATAATTATCTCTTACATTCTGTATCGTACGGATCGTACCCGGATTTGCGCCGAGATAGGTCACCATATTGTCCTTGTGCGCCTGGCTCACCGGTTCGTCGGCGATATAGAAATACATCTTTTCTTTTACAGTTTCCCACTCGTCCATCGTCGACAGATCCTGATAAAGATCTCTTATGTCGGCAGGTGGAAGCATATTCGCGTAAGTACGCGGCATCGCGACGGAGACCGCGTTTACTCTCGGGTTGGTGAGATATGTATTTGACGAATTGAGGTCGCCCGGAACCTGGAATCCGCATATTCTGTTGTCGAGAAGATAGTCATAATAGTTTTTATAAAGCGTTTCCGATCCGAGGTCGACGTATCCTATGTCGAACGCTGTCTGGAAGTGAGCTGCCTCCGGGATCTCGAAATTCCACACGTAAGCGTATACCGTGGCGGTCTTGATCGTCTGTCCGGTCGAATTTTTTACATTGAACTGTGCGCTGTACCATCCGGTGGGAGTCGAAAGCAGACTTTTGACTTTTATGTAAAGCGTCTGTGTCTTTCCCGCAGTCAGCGTGAACTTGCCGGTCCTGTTGTTGATCTCGGACATCTTCGCCATAGCGTCCGGTATCATTCCCTCTCTGATGAACGAATTCGCGGCTTTGCTCACTCCGTAAACATCCGTTTCATTGAGATTGTCACAGTAGATATAGAATTCATAGTAAAGATCGGCGCTCATTTTCGCACCGGAACCGTTCATTGCCGTGAACTGCGTTATGCTCGCGGTAATGTCGCTTTTCGTTACGCTCGGCGAATAAAGAGTTACCTGCGCTCCCTGATACTCGTTTTTCGCCATGTAGATCGAGTAAGTGTTCTTACCCGTAGACGTCGTATCTTCCTGATGCACTTTAACGTTAGAATGCTGGAACCACATTCTGATGTCAGAGTCCTCGTTCGCCGCTCTCTGAACGGTATAGTTCTGCGAGGGATCGGTCGCCGCGTGTCCCGTCGTTATTACAGACGACGTTGCTACCGACGCTATCATCATTACGATGAGTACAAGCGATAACAGTTTTTTCATACGTTTTCTCCCAAATATATTTATTTCAATAATATTCCTTTTTCTTCAAGCGTCGAGAGAAATTCATCGACGTCGCTCTTTGCGGTATCCTTGTCGACCTCATACTCTTCCACGATCTTCGACGCTATCTCATCGGCGTCAGAGCATACCGGGATCAGTTCGAATATCTTTGCTCCCACCTCTGTCACCGCAAACAGTCCGTTATACTTCGAGAGCGCGTCTCCCGTCGGAACGAGCACGAAGTCTCCCGCTATCTCTCTCATAACGTAATCGGGGTTAATTCTCATTTATTATCCGCCTCCGGAAATGTCATCTTCAATTCTCCGCTCGCGTTCATCGCCGCGTATTCTTCGCGGTAAAGATCTGCGAGCTTTGAGACCATATCGCATATATACTGCGGTTTTCCGTTGAAACGTCCGCTCTCGGCATACGCGGACGCCGCGCATACGTGGCAGATGTTTCGCATCTTGCATGTCGAGCACTCGTGAGGGAGCGTGATTCTCGCCGTCGCGTCCCTTATCTCGCTCCACGCCTTGTCAAAGCCGTCGCGAAGCGGATATGCGACAGGCTCCGTCATCATACCGCACGGCATCATCCTGCCGTCCCATGTCATCCAGAAACTGCTTCTTCCCGCTCTGCAGTTGACGCCTTCGTAGGGTACGCCGTCGCAGTCCTCGTCGGACGTTTCCGTCCTCGCTCCGCGACAGATCGCGACTGTGCGCATTGCGAACTCTTCGCGCGAAAAGCGCTGTTTATCGAATATCATCTGATAACGCGCCGCTTCATGAGCGGGAAAACGCGCTTTGTTTGTTCCCGCCGACCCGGCGTCGACTCTCATAGGAGGGTAAAGGTAAGTCGTCGACTTGATCGGAATACCTGTTTCCTCCGATATCCTTCTTATACCGTCGGTATCGCTGACGTTCAAAGGACCGATCAGTACGTTCAGCTTGACCGCGATCCCCGCTTCCTTAAGTCTTTTTATATTGCCGATCACTTTTTGCGAGCATCTGTTTCCCGTCAGCTCTTCGTAAGTATCGTCGGACGTTCCGTAAAGACTTATGTTGAGTCTCATCGGACGGTGCTTCATAAAAAACTCAAAGTACCCGTCGTCGATCAGCGAGGCGTTGGTGTTCACCGCGATCATAAGCCCCATTTTCTGAAGTTCGGTGAAGATATACCTGAAATCTTCTCTGAGAAGCGGCTCTCCTCCGGTAAGAAGGACAAACAGCATCCCGCGGTCTTTCGCCTCTTTTGCTATCCCGAGCCACTCTTGCGCCGACAGTTCTCTGCCCCGGCGCTCCGCCTCTTCCTTTGAAAGATGGACGTAGCACATTTTACAGTTGAAATTGCACCTCGGCGTCAGCTCGAAGCTTCCCGATATCGGGAGTCCGAGACGGCAACCTTTTTCGTGCATATATTTAGACATGACCGGTTCTGCCATGCTGCTTTTCCGTTTCCTTTCTCTTCACTTATCAATCAAGTCATTCAAGCGCATCCGAGAGAGCGTCTACCGCGCCTCGATCGGGCAGGCAGTAAAGAATGTATACCGGCGTCGCCTCCGCTATTTCTTTTATAAACGACGTCGACGCCTCCGCGTCACGGCGGTCCCAGATATCGAGCTTTGCACCTTCCATCACCGCTTTGAACGACGCGGCGCCGGAAAGACGCTTTACCGAGTTCTCTTTTGCCTGAACAAGATATACGATCGCGCAAAGTTTTGCGCTGTCATTCTCACATATACCGCTCGTCCCCGCAAACGGGAGTCCGTATGCGAAATGAGCGTTTTCGCATTTTCTTATCACCGCGCAGTCTCCGTTGACGGTCTTTGTCCCGCGGGCGTTTTCCCAGAGTTTCGCTTGAGTAGACTTTCCGGTCCCCGAGGGAGCCGTGAAGAGTATCGCGCCGCTCTCCGTTTTTACGAACGATGCGTGGAGTATCATCCCGCCGTGAGCCGTTACAAGATGCTCAAGGCAGAGCGTTTTGAAAATCAGCGAGGAATTCTTCGGGACGTCGCGTTTGCGGTCAAGGAGCACCTCAACATATCTTTCGTCGCCCGCCTTCCGGCGTACGAGCGCGTACGCGGGATCAAGCTCCTTTCCCTCGTAGAAATATCCGATAAATCTCTCGACCGTGTCTTCCGTTTCGTAAGCTCTGTAATTTGGATTCTCAAACAAGAGCTTTCCCGTCGGAGACGGAAGTCCGTCCGTTTCGATGAAGACGTAACGTGTATCAACTTCATCCGCTCCGTCCTTGAGGAAGAGCGAATACGGCGTCGTGTCCTCGTACTCCCACGGGGTCTCAACGGAAAACGTGATCCCCGCTATCTCATAATACTTTATGTGATCAGTCATAAGTCACGAACATCACGCGGCAAGTGTCCGGCGAGAAGTGACGCGCGGGCAGAATTATCGATTCACTCGCTTTTACGCCGGCCGAGGACGTCGCCCGGTACGTAATACCGCCGAAATATCTTCCGTCCTTTACGTTTTTATAGTACACCACGACGCTGCCCGTAATATCATTGTCGCCCGTGTTGGATATTATAAACTGACCTTCGGCGCCGGAGATTGAGAGAAATTCCGAGTAGAAGACCGGCTCCTCGTCAAAGTATGCGACGTCGATCGCTTCGCAGGTGTCGAAATCGTCTCCGGGATACGTTATCCTGTTTTTCTCAAGCACGACAACAGAAGTTCCGGGAAGGACTGTCGTCGCTTCAAAGTTTGCCGTCGTCTCTCCGTAATAAACTTTAAAAGATATATAGCGGATGATCTCGCTTCCCGTGTTTTTCAGAGTGACCGCAAGGATGTCGGATACTTCTTCGTCCGAGCCGTCCTCGACGTATGCGCCGCTGTAAGACTGAGGGGACGTCACGTAGAGACCTTTTCCGAGATATCCTTTGTTTTTACCGGAAACTTCGTTTGCGCCGCCGTCTGTCACAACGTCGGTCGATGCGTCTTTGTTTTCGTAAGACGACTCGTTTGCGGGAACAGTCGCCGTTTCGCCTTCGCCCGGCGTATTTTGTGTATCATCCGGCGCGTCCGTTACAACGGAAGTGTCGACAGGCGTGTATTCATCAGTCCCCGCAGTCTCGACCGGCGTGCCTGACGTTTCGGCAGATGAGTTTCGCGTATCGTCGCTCTTCGCGCCGTCATCCGTTTTATTCTTCGAGATCAGAACGATGCAAAAAACGGTCAGCGCAAGTACGATCAGCGCGCATATTACAATTTTGACAATACTCTTTTTCGAATAAAGAGCCGGTGTGCTATTTTCTTTTTTCAAAACTACACTCCGCAATATTATATATAATTACTCATAATTATTTTATCATATTATTTAAAACGTGTCAATAAAAAGTATATAAATTAAAACCTAAACGGGACATTAATTTGTGCAACAATACAATAATTTACAAAAAGCGCCCCGGCAACTGTTTTGCCGGGGCGTTTGTTCGGTTTTCTATCTTAATTCCGCGATCCTGTCAGCCCATTCCGAATACTCGCGCCATACGTTCGACACCGTCTTCCAGTCGTCGTCCGTCAGATGTATTCCCGGCATATCCGTGATGCAGTAAAGATCGGGGATGCCGAGATCCTGCGCTTCGCAAAGATATCTCATAGTGTCTCTTCGTACGCGGAAGCCCGCGCCGTCCGTATCTACGAGCGACCACGGGAGCGCAATATGATACAGTTCGCGCCTGAACGTAAATTCTTCCACGTTTCGTCTCAAGTCAGGATGATAGTCATGAAGCCTTGCGTGATCTATATATTTTGCAAACAGCGGGTGACAAGGAGACGCTGAAATTATCGCCTCCGGCTTTTCCGCTTTCACAAATTCATATATCGTTTTGATATACTCAAGGAATAATTCCACACCGTATCTGCCGTCATACGATACAGCAGAGCGTCCTGTCGGCTGGAAGAACGCAAAATCCAACTTCAACCCGTCCGCGTTGTAGCATCCTTTGTCTGAGGAGATCAGTCTGTGCATTATTTCCCTCAAACGCTCGCGGTACTTTGGGTTTGTCGGATCGGCGCATCTCGCGTTATACTGCGACTCGCTCTTCATGCACTCGTCGTCCGGAAGCCCCTCGGAGTCCCAGAGTTTGTACCAGAGCATCGTATGACGCCCTCTTTCCTCGCGGTTTTCGTCGATCCAGCGGCGAAGATCGGGCCACTTCTCCGTATTAGCATAAGGGTCGCCGTACGCCGTCTGCCACTTGTCGTCGATTATCATTATGGTCGGATGAAGGTCGCGCCTTTCAAGCTCGAGGTTGAAGTTGTCGTAAGTGTCCTGACGCGCCATCTCCGGCTGCGATATACCGAGCTTCTTTGCTTCGGAATATGCCGCCTGCTCTATCCATCCGCAAACCGCGGGTCCGTACCAGAAACGCGGACGGCGCGACGAAGGTTTTATTTGTGCCTTGCCGGTCGTAAAATAATAGTCCGCGTAATACTTCATCGCGTCATAACGCGTATCAGCGCCGTATATCAGGATCGAAGGACTATTCCATTCGCCTTTTACGCACGTATGACCGAGCTGATCTGTCGAAAACCAGAAGCGTCTGAGTCCGAGCGTTCCGCCGGTGCAATAAGCAAACTTCGTAAAATTGTGTTCGCCCGCGTCCGCCGCAAGTGCGAAAGTGATCTTCTTATTTATACCGCAGACGTCAAAGACGTAAGTAAAAAGCGGAGGAATCGTAAGGAAGGAAAACTCGTCGAACGCCTTTTGAGCCGAAAACTCGCACTGCGCCGAGCCGTCGACCGTCGGTATCGGGGTAAATCCGCGGTCAAACTCATACTCGCTTCCGCCGCATCCGCCGAAATATTCGACACTGTCAACATCGCCGTCTCCCGCGACGCGTACAAAATATTCAAGATAAAGCTCCGTCGCGCGAAGAACGAACTCGACATCGCTCCACACGGACGACTTTCCGCGCCACGTAAAAACGTACGCGCGCTCTTCTTCTTTTTCGGAAAGCGAAACGATTTCCGCCGTGTCTTTTACCTCTTCACCGTCCCTTAAAACGTTGACTGCGGAAACGGGCGTCAGCCTTGCCGCGCGCTCTCCCGCAAGAATAACGTCGACGCGTTCTCTGTCGATTTCGACCTCATATCTCGCCGCTTTAATCCTTATACTTCCGTCCTTTTCAGACCTGTACATAAACCCCTCCGGTGTTATGATTTTCTCATTTTTCCTATTTTAACATATTACAAACAAAAAGTCAAAGAATTTAACAATAAAACTCAACCACCTTCGGCGGAGCGGGAATGAACGAAGTGAATGAGCGCGGAGCCGAACCGGAGAGCGCGAGAGAACAAAGGAAGACAAACACAGGGGATGTATTTTCGGTTTTACAGTCCTGTCGCACACTTGCCATGCACCTTCGGCGGAGCGCGAATGAGTGAAACGAATGAGCGCGCAGCCGAAACAGAGAGCGATGAGATGCGACGATAGATTCGTCGCTCAGCTCCCGTGAGGCGTAGATAGCTACGTCGAGGGAGCTGAGCGGCGAAAGGAAAAGTCTGCGCGGCGTCACCTCGATGGTGACGCCGCGCAGTTTTGCATATTTTATCAGTTATTGTTGGCTGTTATTCGTGAACAGCGCAGCTTTTCCGGTGTATCAAGCAGATCGCGCTCTACATTAAGCCCAGCTCATGGTGCCCGGTTTAGGTTCGCGTATCATGATGCGCTGCAGAAAACGGCACGCCTTTTCAAGTCCCTCTTCTATCGTCATAAGACTGTCCTCATGCTCGATCGAAAGAACTCTGTCGTAACCGACAAGACGCAGCTGTGATATAAACTCACGCCACCATTCCTCGCCGTGACCGTAGCCGACCGTTCTGAACACCCAAGCGCGCTCTTTCTCAAGGCTGTAATGCTTGGTGTCGAGGTTACCTATAGCGGGAGAATTGATCGGGTCTATCTTCGTATCCTTGGCGTGAACGTGGTAGATCGCGTCGCCGAGATAACGTACGACAGCCGCCGGCTCACATCCCTGCCATACGAGGTGAGACGGGTCGAGGTTTGCGCCGATGACCGGTCCGCACGCTTCGCGAAGTTTCATCAGAGTTTCGGGATTGTAAACGCAGAAGCCGGGGTGCATCTCGAAAGCGATACGCGGAACGTGATGCTTATCCGCAAACTCTGCAAGCTTCGTCCAATAGGGGATAAGGACTTCGTTCCACTGATATTCGAGGACTTTTGTGAAGTCCGTCGGCCAGGAACAGATAGCCCAGTTCGGCATTTTATCGCCGGGCGCGCCCGCAGGGCATCCCGAGAACGTGATGACCGTATCGACGCCTACCTTTTCAGCCATCAGGATCGCGTTCTTCAGCTCGCGGTCATAGACCTCTGCGATCTCCGTGTTCGGATGGACCGGATTGCCGTGAGCGGCAAAGGCTGCGAGTTTGATATTGTGCTTGTCAAACGTGTCGAGAAATTCGCGGCACTTTTTATCGTCGTTAAGAAGTATGTCGGGGTCGCACTGATTCTTTCCGGGATAACCGCCCGCTCCTATCTCAGCCGCCTCAACTCCGAGAGCTTCAAGACGGGAAAGGACGTCGTCGAGCGGGATAGCTCCGAACAAATTAGCAAGTACACAAAGCTTCATATTATTTGTCTCCTTATTTCAAAACGTCATCATTTGTCAAGAAATACGATGTTACCGGTCTTAGCGGACTCGTAAATGCCCTCGAGGATCCTCGTTACGCAATAAGCCTGCTCGGGAAGAACGAGCGGATCGCGGTCTTCGCGCAGACACTTGATCCAGAGCTGCGCTTCTCTCTCATGAGGTTCCTGCGAACCGATGCCTTCGTTATAATCCACGCCGCCCTTGCAGAAATCGACGAGAGTTTTGAAGAGTTTACCGTTTCTGACTCCGTTGATGCGAAGACCGTCGTTCATATCGGCGCCGCCGAGAGTTCCGCAAAGAGTCGTGACCGCTTCTCTCTCGTCAAGATAGTTGAGCGCCCAGGACGACTCGAGGTTGACCGTCGCGCCGTTTTCCATAACGACGAATCCGAATGCGGAGTCTTCAACGGTGAATTCCTTGGGATCCCAGTCGCCGCAAAGGTTTCCGGCTCTCTCCTGGTTTCTGAACTTGTGGTACGTCGTGCCGACGCAGTACTTCGGCTTGTAGTTGTCCATCATCCAGAGGGTGAGGTCAAGCGCGTGCGTTCCGATATCTATCAGCGGACCGCCTCCCTGCTCGTATTCGTTGAGGAATACGCCCCACGTGGGAACGAAACGACGGCGGATAGCCGTTGCCTTCGCATAGTAGATCTCACCGAACGTACCCTTTTCCGTCTCTTCCTTGAGCCAGAGAGAATCGGGTCTTTGTCTGTTCTGATAACCGATAGTCAGCTTCTTGCCGGTGCGTTTTGCGGCGTCGAGCATCTTCTTCGCTTCTTCGGAATTGATCGCCATCGGCTTTTCGCACATAACGTGTTTGCCAGCTTGAAGAGCGTCTACCGTGATGAAGCTGTGAGAACGGTTGGGCGTGCATACGTGAACTACGTCGATCGACTTGTCCTCAAGCAGTTCCTTATAGTTCTCATAAACTTTTGCATCGGGAGTGCCGTAATCCGCCTTCGCCTTCTCGGCTCTTTCGATTATGATATCGCAGAAAGCGACCATTTCGACGCCGGGAGCGCTTTTAAGTCCGGGCATATGTTTTCCGTTGGCGATACCGCCGCATCCGATGATACCAACTCTTACTGTATCGTTAGCACCTATCATTTTATTATCCTCCAAGAAATTAAATATTAACGCGCATCAGGCGCAAATTTTGCAAATCGTTATTCGCGGCAAAGAACGTCCGCTATCCTCTTTGACGCAAAGCCGTCGCCGTAGGGATTAGAGGCGTGAGCCATAGCGTCGTAAGCTGACTTGTCCGTGATAAGTCTTTTGAATTCGTTATAGATCGTTTCCTCGTTCGTTCCGACGAGCTTCAGCGTACCCGCTGCGATCCCCTCGGGACGTTCCGTCGTATCTCTCATAACGAGAACGGGCTTTCCGAGTCCCGGAGCTTCCTCTTGTATACCGCCGCTGTCTGTCAGAATAAGATAACTGCGCGCGATGAAATTATGGAAATCGAGAACGTCGAGCGGCTCGATGATATGGAATCTCTCGTCGTCGCCGAATATTTCCGCCGCCGCTTCCCTGACGACCGGATTCATGTGGATGGGATAGATCACCTTGAGGTCGTCTGTCTCGTCTACGATCCGTTTGATCGCGCGGAACATATTCCGCATCGGCTCGCCGAGGTTTTCTCTTCTGTGCGCGGTAAGCACGATCAGACGGCTTCCCTTCGCCCATTCGAGCTCGGGATGAGTGTACTGCTCTTTGACGGTAGTCTTGAGAGCGTCTATCGAAGTGTTGCCGGTGACGTAGATATCGTCTGCGCACTTGCCCTCTTTGATGAGGTTTGACTTTGCGGTCTCTGTCGGCGCGAAGTGATATTTCGCGATTATACCTACGCCCTGACGGTTGAATTCCTCGGGATAAGGCGAGTAGATATTGTAAGTGCGAAGTCCCGCTTCAACGTGACCGACCGGTATCCTCATATAGAACGCGGCGAGAGCCGTGACGAAAGAGGTCGACGTATCTCCGTGAACGAGCACTACGTCCGGCGACTCCTCTTCGAGCACCGCTTTGATCTTTTCAAGGATCGCCGTCGTGACGTCGAAAAGCGTCTGATTCTGCTTCATTATCGAAAGGTCGTGATCGGGCGTCACAGAGAACGCCTCGAGGACCTGATCGAGCATCTGACGGTGCTGACCGGTCACGCAAACGACCGTTTCGATCTCAGGTCTCATCTTCAGTTCGTTTACAAGGGGACACATCTTGATCGCTTCCGGACGGGTCCCGAAAACGAGCATTACTTTTTTCATCTGATCCTCCGGAAGGTCAATCTATAGTTTTATCTATGTTGAATCTCGTGATCTTCTTCGACGTGTTCTTCTGGAACTCCGTTTTTCTTATTTTAACGTGTCCGACTGCTTTGTATGATACCATGGTCTTGTTGACCTCGGCGACTTTATTCTTGAAATACGTCTCGGGGTCGGTGATGTTTCTCAGCTCGAGCGCCTCGAAATCGGGGAATATCTCCGCGACGATGACTTCGCGGTCGGGATTGGAGCGGCTCGCTCCGGCGTAAACGACTACTTCCGCAACGCCGTATATACCCTGTATTTTATTCTCTATTTCCTCGGGATATACGTTTTTACCGTTCGAGAAAATAATGAGATTCTTGAGTCTGCCGGTAATGTAGATCCAGCCGTCGTCGTCGAGTTTGCCGTAGTCGCCGGTGTGGAAGTATCCCTCGTCGTCGAAAACGGCCGCTGTCGCATCGGGATCTTTATAGTAGCCGAGCATCACGTTCGTTCCCTTGACGCAAATCTCGCCCTCTCCGTTCTCGTCGGGGTCGTCGATCTTTACCAGCTCGCCGATGATCGGTATGCCGACGCTTCCGCTCTTCTGAAGCTTGTTTCTGTTGCAGGAGATAAGAGGCGCGCATTCGGTGATGCCGTAGCCGTTGAGGATCGTTATGCCTATTGCTTCAAACGTGTCTATGATATCCTGGTTGAGCGCCGCGCCGCCGCAAATTATCATTTCGACTTTTCCGCCTAGCATACTGAGGATCGACTTGAACATCTTCTTTCTCATGTCGATACCGATGTGTCTTATTCCGTTTGATACCTTCATCATACGGCGGAGCAGTTTCGCCTGTCCGTTCTTTTCCGCGGTCGCCCATATCTTCTTGTAGATTGTCTCGACGAACAGAGGCACGAGAACGAGGTGTGTCGGCTGCTGTTCCTTCATTTCCTTGAGGAAATATTTAAGACCGGACGAAAGATATATTTCGGCTCCCTGCGAATAGTGACCGACGAGGTTGACCGTGGATCCGTAGGTGTGGTGAAGAGGAAGCGTACACATCGTTTTATAGGTTATCTGGAACAGATACATTCCCTGCGTCATATCGGAAACGATATTGCGCTGCGAGAGCATAACTCCCTTACCCTTGCCCGTTGTGCCGGAGGTGAAGACTATGGACGCAAGCGCGTCCTCGTCGATCTCGTAATCGTAATATGTGTTGTCGCCCGCCTCGTAAAGATCCGCGCCGTGAGCGGTGATCATACGTCTCGTGTCGTCGCCGTCAAGCGCCGCTCCGTTCATACATATCCACTTAATTTCTCCAGCGAGCGTCTTTTTCAGCTCGGCGATCTTATCGGAGATCTCCGAGCCGTAAAATACGAATTTACACCCTGCTTTTTCTATGATGCCTCCGATGTCCTCGACGCCCAGTTCCTTGTCGATCGGGACTGTGACGCCGCCTATCGCCATAACGGCAAAATACGAATATATCCATCCGAGAGTCGAAGCGCCGACGATGGCGCATCTCTCCTCGCGGCATCCGAGCTCAACGAGCGCGGTACCGAAATTTCTGACGTCCTCTCTCACTTCCGCGAAAGTGACTTTCACAACGTTCTCATCCGTCGGTTTTTCTCTGTAAACAAAAGCGTTTTTGTCGGGCACTCTTTTCCTGACGTTTTCGCACATGATACGGAAATTCTCGAATACTGTAGTCTCATACAAAGGATAATCTTTCATAAAGCACCTCTGAACTAAAAAATAAAAACAAAACGCATTGGATATATTTTATCACAATCCGTTCTGTTTTTCTATAGTAATTTCAAATTATTTATTATTTTTTAATAATTTCGGGAATTATTCTGCGACGGAAGACAAAAACTTCTGTATCCTCTCGTTATCCGACTCATCGAACACTTCGCGAGGCGTTCCCTCCACCGCTATCACACCGCCGTCCATAAATATCACTTTGTCCGAAACGCCTTTTGCAAACTCCATTTCGTGAGTGACTATTATCATAGTCATGTTCTTTTGAGCGAGTTTTTTTATGACGGAGAGGACCTCTCCGGTCAGCTCGGGGTCAAGCGCCGAGGTCGGCTCGTCGAAACAAAGGATCTCGGGGTCGAGCGCGAGCGCCCGCGCTATCGCGACTCTCTGCTGCTGACCTCCGGACAGCTCGCACGGATAGTTGTTCATTTTGTCGGAAAGCCCCACGCTGTCGAGCAGATCGGCTGCCCTTTCGCGCACTTCGTCAAGCTTTGCCTTGATCTGCGCCTTTGAAGCTTTCGCCTCGCGCAGTTCCTCCTTTGCGAGAAGCTCCGCAGCGAGCGTAACGTTTTTCAGAGCGGTATACTGAGGAAAGAGATTGAACTGCTGGAAAACGAGTCCGAAATGAAGTCTGCGCTCGCGTTTCTCTTTGTCGGACAGCTCCTTCTGACCTTTTGCCGAGAAAAGCTCTTTCCCGTCAAGATATATCTCTCCCTCGTTCGGTGTTTCAAGAAAATTCAGGCACCGCAAAAGCGTCGTTTTTCCGCTACCGGAAGAGCCGATCAGAGTCAGCACCTCTCCCTTTTCTATGCTGAATGAAATGCCCTTGAGGACTTCTGTTTTTCCGAAACTCTTTCTTATGTTATCAACTTCAAGAAACGGCATAACGTCCTCCTATGCTTTGAAATACGAGAGCTTTTTCTCGATATATCCGAAGAGAAGCGTCAGCACTCCGCAGAAAACGAGATAGAAGACTCCGGTGTAGAAAAGAGGCCACAGAAGGCCTGCGCTCTTTATAAACTTTTGCGCCGCCCAGATAAGCTCGTATGCCGTGATTATCCTCGCAAGAGAGGTGTCCTTG
>JAFXNX010000018.1 GCA_017529175.1 Clostridia bacterium | reverse complement strand
GTACGACACGGGCGCGGACATGCTGCTCGTGCCGATCCCGAAGAACCGTTCGAAGAACAGTTTCAGCTTTTCGATAATCGTCTGCTTTTTCTTCGTACGGCTGCCGCCGAAACGGGAAACCGGAGGCATGATCTTATCAATATCCGTACCAGTCGTCTTTATCTCGCCGTTGCGGAAAGAGTCCTCCAGGAACTTGCGCGTCTCGGCTTCGTTCAGATTCTCATCGCGGATGATCTCCTGAAGCTGGCTTTCCTTCTGTTCGGCGATATATGAGTTCCATTCAAGCAGGACGTCGTCAACGTCGTTGATTCCGGCGATGAACGTCTCGATAAGCGCCTTTTTGCTGCGCAACACGGGCGATGCGTCGACCGCCTTGCGTATGGTAATAAGAACTTCTTTGTCCTGGCAATGGCTGTCGTGGAACTTTTTGACCAGAAGCAGAATGTAATCGATGTTGATCTCTATCTGCCGTATAAGCTCTATCTCGAATACGATATCGTCTGTAATATCTTCCTTATCGTGTCCCTGGCGCTTGCGCTGCCACTCGTCGCGCAGATCCTGATAACGTCCGAGATAATCCTGCAGATCGCGCTCGGATATCAACTCCTTTTCGGCAAACTCGTCGAAGGAAGAAAGCAGATTGCGCATACGGAGAATGGCGCCGAACAGCGAAATAAAATCTTTTTGATTCTGCTCGCCTTCGATCCGCGGCTCGTTGAGCGGGTACTTTTCATTCAGTTCGTTGATCATATCGACGTAGCCGGGGTGATTCTTGTCATCGGCGCCGATAAAGCCGTAATAGTAGTCATCAAACTTCTGCATGAGCACGATGCCGGACGCGTTTTTATCCCCGAACAGGGATATTGCGTCGTCAACGCGCTTCTGCAGATTGCGGAAACAGACGATATTGCCGAAAGTCTTTATCCGGTTAAGAATGCGGTTCGTCCGGCTGAACGCCTGAATCAGACCATGTGCACGGAGATTCTTATCCACCCACAGCGTATTGAGCGTCGTCGCGTCAAAACCGGTAAGGAACATATTTACGACGATCAGAAGATCAAGCTCTTTGTTTTTCATCCGGAGCGACACGTCTTTATAGTAGTTCTGGAACTTGTCTCCGTCGGTCGAATAGTTCGTATGGAACATCGCATTATAGTCCCTGATCGCGCGGTCAAGAAAATCACGGGATGAAGCATCGAGTGCAGACGTGTCCTCTGAGTTTTCCTCGCCAAGCAACCCATCTTCTTCGGCTTCCGGATCGTTCGCTCCGTAGCTGTATATAGTGGCGATCTTCAGCGCTTTTGACGGATCGGCCGCCATCTGCTTTTTGAATTCCTCGTAATAGAGCTTTGCCGCCTGAACGGAGGAAACGCACAGAATGGAGTTAAAGCCGTTGACACGCTGTCTAACCTTGATTTCCTCGATCTTGCCGCGCTCAGCAGACGCGACTTCTGATATATTGGTCAGCTTTGAGAACATATACGACTGGTTGCCGCGGTAAGTCTTCTGATCGAAATGGTCAAGTATATAACCGGTAACGAGCCGGATTCTCTCGGGAGCCATAAACGCCTTTTCGCGGTCGATATCCCAGACGTTTTTGTCGTCTATTTCCTGATCGGTGTCCATCGTTTTGATGTAATCCACGCGGAAAGGAAGGACGTTTTTGTCGTTTATAGCGTCGACGATAGTATATGTGTGCAGCTGATCGCCGAAGGTCTGCTCGGTCGTGAAATAATGCGGATCGTGAACGGCTCCGGCGTTGACCGCAAAGATCGGCGTGCCGGTAAAGCCGAACAGATGATACTTTTTGAAGTTCTTTACGATAGCCGCATGCATATCGCCGAACTGGCTGCGGTGGCATTCGTCGAAAATGATAACAACGTGTTTCCCGTACACCTTGTGTGCGGGATTTTTCTTTACGAAAGTGGAAAGTTTCTGGATCGTCGTGATAATGATATGGCAGTCGTCTTTTTCAAGCTGCTTTTTCAGTATTGCCGTTGACGTGTTGCTGTTTGCCGCGCCTTTTTCAAAGCGGTCATACTCCTTCATCGTCTGATAATCCAAGTCTTTTCTGTCAACGACGAACAGCACTTTGTCGATATATGAAAGCTGAGAAGCGATGCGGGCGGTCTTGAATGACGTCAGCGTCTTGCCCGAACCGGTGGTATGCCAGATATAACCGCCGCCGGCAACTGTGCCGTACTTTTTGTAGTTGGTCGCGATCTCAATACGGTTGAGTATGCGCTCGGTGGCCGAGATCTGATACGGACGCATGACGAGAAGCATCTTTTCCGATGTAAAGACGCAGTATTTGGTCAGTATATTGAGGATCGTGTGCCTTGCGAAGAACGTGCGAGTAAAGTCGATAAGATCGGGGATAACGACGTTGTTTCCGTCAGCCCAGAAGGAAGTGAACTCAAAACTGTTGCTGGTGGAATGCTTTTTACCCATACCCGTCTTGTTCTCGTTGATATGGTTGATACGGGTGCTGTTGGAATAGTATTTCGTGTTTGTGCCGTTTGAAATGACGAATATCTGTATGTACTCAAACAGACCGCAGCCTGCCCAGAACGAATCGCGCTGATAGCGGTTTATCTGATTGAACGCCTCGCGAATGGCAACGCCGCGGCGTTTCAGCTCGATATGGACGAGAGGGAGACCGTTGACAAGAACAGTGACGTCGTAGCGGTTGTCGTGCGCTGCACCGGAGCTCTGGCTGACCGAATACTGATTGATGACCTGAAGGAAATTATTGTGTATCTGCTTTTTGTCGATAAGGGTGATGTTTTTGCTCGTACCGTCGTCACGCCGCAGGACCTGGACGTTGTCCTCCTGGATTTTGCGCGTTTTTTCTTCAATATGCTCGTTGGGATTGGCGACCGACTCTTTCAGGAATCTGTCCCACTCGCTGTCGGTAAACTCGTAATTGTTGAGCTTCGACAGCCGGATACGCAGATTCTGCAGAAGTTCCGCCTCCGTGTGTATTCTCAGATATTCGTATCCCTGCTCGCAGAGCATACGGATAAACTCCCGTTCAAGCTCCGCCTCGCTCTGATAACTGTCAGAACGGGCCTTAACGGGTTCGTATTCTGTTACGACAGTGTTTTCCGTCGTCTGCGCGACGATATTGAAGTACGGCATAAAAATCAATCTCCCGAATTTGAATCGCTGATGTTGTTTTTCGTTTCCTCTTTTTACTTGTGTCTGATGTGCAGAATAACAATGATGATCACACCGATAACTGCAAGGCTCCCGAGCACGATGAGAACCCATATCCAATTGGCTTTAATGAAATTGACTATGGTAATTATGATACAGGCAATCAGCCACAGAATGAAGTACAGCGGTATTCTGACAGCCCAGTGAAGCGCCGACCGCCCAGCACTTGAACTTGCGTTCCTTCCGGCAAACGAATAGGCAACCCAGTATGCGATTTCACC
>JAFXNX010000222.1 GCA_017529175.1 Clostridia bacterium | reverse complement strand
CGGTCAGCGCCACCTCGTATTCTCCTTTTTCTTCACAGCCGCAGAAGATCTTTCCTTCTTCCGCAAGGTCTCCGATAACGTAAAGGACGATATCGAGTATCTGCGGGTCGTCGAACACGTTGTCGCGCTCGGCGCACGAAACGTCATCAAACGATGCGTCGCCGAACATCTCCTCAAGCGCGATATCGGATTCCTTTACCGCTTCCTCTACTTTTTCAAGAGACCCGGAAAACCCGACGTCAACGCCCGTATATGAGCAAGGATACGCAAAGACCTCTTTTCCGAAGAAAATAGAATCGGAAACCGTGTAAATATGAGGTCTCGGACACAGAAAGCACGGGATCGTCAAGCGGAATTTTCCGTCCTTCTTTTTTTCAACAGTCATCTCACTCTCGCCGCAAGGGCATTTGAGCTTCAGCATATCGGCGTTCAGACTGAACGCGCCCACCATGCTTTTAACCGTTTGACCGCACGAAGGGCATCTGTAAGCGACCGCAGTCATTTTATTCTCAAGTATCATAACGCCACCTGCACGTGTTGGATTTATTGCGCCTTGCGGCAACATATTATAGTATACCACTATTTTGGATTTTATGTCAATATCAAGTATTTGTTGAAAGATAAAAATGCAAAAATCTTTATGAAAGGGGTATGGTTTATCCATTGAAGCATATATGAAGATCGCTCTCGGAGAACACGGTGAAATAATCATAACGTCGGATGAACTGTCCCTTTTCGCGTATGACAAGGTAAGACGCGGCTCGGTAAACGTCAAGCCGTCCGTCGCGCCGTACGGCGACCGGGACGTCTTTTCGTCGTTCTCATACAAGACCATAAAGTCGGGAGAGACGTTCATCATCACGGGAGAACCTGACGGAGTTTATACTTTCGGCAAGGAGCACATAGTCGAGACGGTAAAAAAAGTGAAGCGCGTCTCGTCCTCGACAAATCCTCTCTCAGACCCCGCGTTTCTTGCGAAATCATATATCATGGCGCATCTTGTGTGCGCGGAAAAAAAGCTTGACTCTGTAACGGTCAAGCTGACGTTCAGCGGAGATAACTCCGAACGCTATTTCGATATTGCGCTTGACGCGGCAACTCTTGCGGCGGCAGTTGACGAGCTCATAAAACGCGCTTCATTTTTTGCTATTGTAAAAAAAGAATTTTACACTTGCGGAAAACAAGAGGTCAAAGATATGCCGTTCCCCTTCCCCTCGATAAGAGACGGACAGCGGGATTTCATAAAGGAAGTATACAAGTCGATCAAGAAGAAAAGACGTCTGATCGTTTCCGCTCCGACAGGCATCGGCAAGACCGTCTCCGCGCTTTACCCCGCGATAAAAGCGCTCGGTGACGGAGATATAGATAAGATATTCTACCTTACCGCAAAGACCGTCACGGGAAACGCCGCCGCGAAGGCGGTGGAAGCGATGAGGTACCGCGCTCCGCATTTGCGCGCGGTGATGATAAACGCAAAAGAAAAATGCTGTCCGTCAAACGACAGGAAAGATCCTTTTTTCGTCAAAGAATGTTCACGCGACTGTCCGCGTCTTTCGGAACTTGACGGAACGTGCTATTCAGAACGCAGATACGCGGCGCTGAAGGAACTCCTCGAAGCTCATCACATATTCACCAAAGCCGAGATATACAACACGGCGAACGCTCACTCGGTATGCCCTTACGAACTCTCCCTCGACCTCTCGGAGTACTGCGAGACCGTTATATGCGATTACAACTACGCTTTCGATCCGTCCGTGAAATTCAGGCGGTATTTCGTCGACGGCGACCTTCGTTACGCGTTTCTTATAGACGAGGCGCACAACCTTCCGGACCGCGCGAGGGATATGTTTTCCGCGCCTCTTGATACAGTCTCCCTTGACGGCCTCACGTCCTCCGTCAAAGCGTCGCAAAAGCCGTACCCCGAGCTTCTGTCGAAGTGTCTTGAACTGACGAACGCTCTTGATCTTATCAAAGAGCTCTGCCTTGAAAACAGCGAGATCGTAGAAGGCGAAAAATCGGGACACGTTATTCTGGGCAGTGTCCCCGTAAAACTTACCGAAGCGGTGAACGGTTTTCTGACGCTTCCCCGCTCCGCGTATGACGACGATGAAGCGTTATCATACAACTTCGCCGAAGTCCGCTCCGCCTGCTATGACTTTTCAAAAGCGGCTGAATACTTCGACGAGCATTTCGTTCTCTTCGCTTCGCTTGCCGAAGGAAGGGTCGATGCGAAGATCATTTGCCTCGACCCGTCTGAAATACTCGACAGCGCTATGCGCGGCGCGGTATCCACCGTTATGTTTTCCGCGACTCTCACGCCTCACGAGTATTTCGCAAGCGTCACCGGGTGCCGTGACGCAGCAATTCTGGAACTTGAGTCTCCCTATCCCGAGGATAATCTTTGCGTCGCCGCGGTCGACACGGTATCTACGCGATTTGTCACAAGAGGAGAAACGGCGGATAATATCGCCGAGCTTATCCTTGCCGCGATCAGCGCAAAACGCGGGCACTACATCGTATATTTCCCCTCATATCAATACATGAAGACAGTCTTTGACGCCTTCGCTCCCATGGCTCCGAAGGGAATTTCAGCGCTCGTACAGAAGCAGGGGATGTCACTCTCCGCAAGGAATAAGTTTCTCTCGTTTTTTGAAAATGAAAAAGACGATGAGACTCTCGTCGGCTTCTGCGTACTCGGCGGTATGTTCTCAGAGGGAATCGACCTGCCGGACAAAAAGCTGATCGGTGCTATCCTTGTCGGGATCGGTCTTGCGGGCCTCTCGTCAGAGCTTAACATACTGAAGGAATACTACGACCGGACGGT
>JAFXNX010000221.1 GCA_017529175.1 Clostridia bacterium | reverse complement strand
ATCTCCTGAACCTCGAGCGGAATATAGCCGTACTCGTTCTGGATGTCGCTCAGGATCATCATAAGCGGCGTTTTCTCGTTTGCGTGTCTGTCGCAGATCTCACAGATCGTCTTAACACCGGTTTCGCTGATATGAGCCATAATCTAATGACCCTCCTTAAGATGAGAATTCGGACGCAGCATAGCTGCTCCGTTAAATTATTGATGAATCATAAGCCGATAATCTGCGCGATCTACGCGCGGTTCGACATAATGCTTTTCAATCCTATTAATTTTACCATAACAAAAATAAAAATGCAATAGAAACTAAGCAAATAAATATATTAATATTTTATTATAATATACATATCTTTCATTTTCTTATATAAAATGTCAAAGCAAGAAAAAACGCTTCTGAGCGAAGCGTTTTCTGAAGCATCTCAAGTATGATGCCAACTTATTCAACAAGGTCTTTTACTATCGTTACTATGACGTCGATCATCTTGTTGAACGCGTCGACGGGAAGAAATTCGAACCTCGAGTGGAAGTTCTCGCCGCCCGTCGAGAGATTCGGGCAAGGCAGTCCCATGAAAGAAAGGCGCGCGCCGTCCGTACCGCCTCTTATCGGAACGGTCTCCGAGAGAACGCGGCACTTTGCGAACGCCTCCTTCGCCCTTTCGATGATAAAGAAATTCGGTTCGATCTTTTCTTTCATATTGTAATACGAATCCTTTACGGTACAGACAACGGAGTCTTCCCCGTATTTTGCTCTGACCTCTTCTGCTATCTTTTCGATATGTTCCTTGCGGCGTTCGAATTTTTCGCGGTCGTGATCTCTGATGATATATTTCAGCGTCGCCTTTTCAACGGAACCATCCATCGAGGTAAGGTGATAGAATCCCTCGTAACCCTCGGTGTTGCGGGGAGTTTCCTCTTCCGGCAGAAGGGAGTGGAAATACATCGCGACCTCGGACGCGTTCACCATCTTGTCTTTTGCGGAACCGGGATGGATCGAAATACCCGTTATGTCGATCTTTGCCGACGCGGCGTTGAAATTCTCATACTCTATCTCGCCGAGCGCGCCGCCGTCGACCGTGTACGCGTAGTCCGCTCCGAAACGGGAGACCTCAAACAGATCGGCTCCCCGTCCTATCTCCTCGTCGGGAGTAAAGGCGATCGAAATATCACCGTGAGGGATCCCTTCTTTAACGATACGCCCGATCGCGCCGACGATCTCGGCGACTCCCGCTTTATCGTCGGCTCCGAGAAGAGTCGTACCGTCGGTCACTACAAGTTCCTCTCCGCGGTACCTTTTGAGACACGGATAGTCGTTCTCGGACAGATATATCCCCCGCTCTTCATTCAAAAGAATGTCCTCGCCGGTAAAGCGGACTATCCTCGGCGAAATGTCCGTGTCCGGCGCGTCGGGACTCGTGTCCATATGTGCGATAAAACCGATCCTGTTCTTCGCAGGCGCGGTGGCAAAAAGCTTTGCGTAAATGTAACAGTCGTCGGTCAGTTCCACCTCGAGTCCGAGCGCGCGAAGGTCTTCGGCGACTCGGTGCGCAAGCACGAACTGTTTTTCCGTGCTCGGACAGCCCTCGGAGTCCTCGCACGACATTGTCGGCATTTTAGCATATTCGATAAATCTTTCAATGTTTTCCATGATCTTTCCTCTTGATTATTGGATCGCTCCCGTGAGAGTCTTTTTCAAAAGCAGCACGTCTTTTGCGTTTATTGCGCCGTCCCCGTTCATATCCGAACGCGAAACGTATTCGTCAGCGATACGGTAAGTACATATCAGATATCCGCGCAGATTGGATATATCGCGCAGAGTAAGCGCGCCGTCGCCGTCCGTATCGCCGGGGACCACGGGTATTATTTTCGGCAGTATCTCTTCCCTCGTCGCGCCGCACGACGCGCAAGTGAATATCTTTAAACCTTCAAAGCCCTCCGTCGGCTCCGCGACGGTCCTCCCGCCGTCCCATTCGTGCTCCGTGACGGTGAGATTTATCCTGTAAGGTTTTTCGTCCCCTTCGTACATTGCGGCGCTGATGACCCCTTCACCTTCGCTGACGGGATGAAGCACGCCGCTCTCATCGACGTACGCGATCTTTGCGCCGTCGCTGCCTAAGACTTCCGTCGGGCGCGAGAGTATCGCGGTACAGTAAATGAAATCAACGTCGATCCCTTTGTTGCGTATCTGCCCCGCGCAGTCGACGCCGGCGGAACAAAGAGGTATCACGATGTCGTCAGTCGGCATCCGGACGCTGAGGTGTGACTCGAGCGTTTCGACCGTCAGCTGCCGCTCTACCGGCTCAGTTTTCGTTTGCGGCGATGAGTCCTCGCCGTTTCCGAAGAGCTGTACCCAGTATATCTGACCGTTGTTGGTAACGCACCCGATACCTATCTGCGTGTGAGCAGGTTTCATAATATTTACGTGGTGCCTTGTCGAATTCATCCAGGCGACAAACGCCTCTTCCGGCGACGGATGTCCGCTCGCTATATTCTCGGCGACAATAAGGCCGCCCGTATACTTTCCGTCGTTTATCGAAAAACAGCTGTATGCGTTGGGTCTGAGGTGGGAATAGTAGACCGCGCACTCCGCGGCTCTCTCCATCGCGATATCAGTAAGCTCACCGTTCAGCTCTAACGGCGCTTCGCCTCCCTCGGCTCTCGCTCCGTTCACAAGAGCTAAAACGGGCAGCACGTTGTCATACTGCATTACGCCGTTATACTTGACCTCAACAAGATCGTTCTTGCCGTCCGGTATGTCGATGAGTTCTCCGAGAAGAGTCGTTATGAGAGAGGGCGAAAAAAGATTTGAGAGCGAATAACGGATGACCGGCGCGCCGTCGGATTCCGTTATTATCAGGGCGTGAACGAAGATCAGCGACGCTTTGAAGCTCGTGACCCCGCCCATATCCCCGCCGCGCGAAACGGATTCGAGATACCACGGCGCCAGGTAGTTCTTCTGAGGATTGTAATAATAATGATCCACGGCGCCCGACGCGTCGTAAGTTTCGGAAAAGCTCTTCACCGTCTCTCTGTTGTTTTTATATGAATCGACGGCGATAAGATTGACACACTCATCGTACGCCCAAAGCGTTCCAACAAGTCCGGAAATAAATTCGTTGCTGTTGCGACAGGAGCCGGAAGCGTTGAAAAAGAGTATGACCGCAGCGCCGCCTTCCGGCACGTCGTAATCGAATATTTCAACTGTCTCCTGCCCCGCGGACTCCTTGAGCTCGTACACCTGACCGCAGTTGCCGCGGTACAGCGAGTATTCGGACGACCTATCCGGGACGTTCAGCTGTGACTCCGCTCCGACGCGCAATACGGGAAGTGTCATCAGTATTGTGAGCAATACCGCCATGATCCTTTTCATAAAGGCGTCCTCCTGTTTTTTGCAAATGCAGAAATCAAACGTTCCGATCCGTACCGTCCCCGGTGCATTTTTCTATAAGCTTCTTTACCTGCGCAAGGTAATTTTCTCTGTCCGTAAAATATGACATTCCGTGATCCGCTTTATCTACAGAGAAAAGAGTTGCGTCGCACACTTCCCGCGCCGCGTTATAATTCTCAACGGACATTTCGTAAGGCACTATCGTGTCACCCTTACCGTGCGCGAAAAGGATCGGAAGACGGTTTTTCTTAAGCTCTTCCAAAGTACTCGGGCGCCTCATCGAGAATCTCGCGCGTATTTTCGCGTACAACGCCGTCGTATAAAGAAACGGAAACGGCGGCATATTGAGTTTCGCCTTCATTAAATGTCTGAAGATGCTTTCCGCATCCGTGAAGCCGCAGTCGGCGACAATGCCTTTAACGCATGAGGGCAGATCGAGTCCCGACGCCATCAACACGGTCGACGCGCCCATAGACATACCGTCAAGGATCACCGGAACGCCCGGAAACTCTTTTTCAATAAGTTCACACCACGACACGACGTCGTATCTTTCCCTCGCGCCGAAATATATATACTTCCCCTCGCTGTCTCCGTGCGCGCGCTGATACGGCATCATGCAAGCAAATCCGAGGTCGAAGTATTCCTTTACCGCAAGGGAAAAATCGTGCAGAGCGCTCGACCGGAAGCCGTGCATCAGAAGAACTATTCCCTTCATATCGTCGGGAGATACGAACTTTGCCGCAAGGCGAAGTCCGTCGTAAGACGTGACGGTATAGTCTTTCGGGGAGCGGCTTTTTATCCAGAGTCTTGCTTTGAGAAGCTCGTCCATGTGAGCAAGACATACGGGGTTTATCGCCACTTCTTCCGGATGCTCTTCATCCTCTTCCCACGCGCTTTTAACTTTTTTGCCGCGATGAAAGTTATCGCTCAATATCACGTTCGTAAAAAAGACGTGAGTTCCGAGGGCGATGGTACATATTATAAGAAGAACGGCCGCTATCGCTATTATCAGATACAGCATATTACTTCAACATCTCCAAAAGCGCGTTTTCATCAATCACCCTGATGCCGAGTTCGTTTGCCTTTGTCAGTTTGGATCCGGCGTCCTCTCCCGCGACGACGATCGAGGTCTTCTTTGATACCGATCCCGTGACCGCGCCGCCGTTCGCTTTTATAAGAGCCGTCGCTTCATCGCGCGTCATCGTAGGGAATTTTCCGGTCAGAACGAAGGTAAGTCCCGAGAGCGATGTGCCGACGTTCTTTGTCATTCCTTCCGGAAGCGCCGTTTCGACTCCCGACTCCTTCAAGCTGTCGATAAGTTCTCTCGTTTCGGGGAGCGCGAAGAATTCGAGCACGGAATGAGCCGTGACGGATCCGATATCGGGTATGTCCGTCAGAGCTTCCTCAGTCGTGTCAAACAGAGCATCGACGCTGCCGAAACGGTCGATTATCGCCTCGGAAGCTGCCTCTCCCGTGTGACGGATGCCGAGAGCGGACAGAAGTCTTGCGGGACCGTGCTTCTTCGATCTTTCTATTGCCGCCTCAAGATTCTTTGCCGAGAGCTCCCCTTTTCCGGGAAGGGCGGCTACCTTTTCAAAATCGAGACGGTATATATCCGCGGGACTCTCGAGAAGTCCGTTTTCAATGAACAAAGATACGACCTTCGGACCCATTCCGTCTATATCCATAGCGCCCTTCGAGGCAAAATGAACGAGCCGTCTTTCGAGCTGAGCGGGACACGCGGCGTTGATACACCTTACCGCCCCGCCTCCGTCCTCGTCCGGGTCGTCAAAGATCAGCTCTCCCGCGCAGGAAGGACACCTGTCGGGAAGCGTGAACGGAACTTGCGAGCCGTCGCGGTGTTCCTTGACGCTCGACACTATCTCGGGGATTATGTCGCCCGCTTTTCGCAAGACCACCACGTCGCCGATCCTTATATCGCGTTCTCTGATTATATCTATATTGTGGAGCGTCGCGCGGGAAACTGTCGTACCCGCGATCTTGACCGGTTCAAGCTCCGCCGTCGGCGTGAGCACTCCCGTCCTGCCGACCTGAAGAGTTATATCGCGAAGGAGCGTTTCCTTTTCTTCCGGAGGGAATTTGTAAGCGACAGCCCACTTCGGCGTGCTCGTGTTCTCGCCGAGTATCTCGCGCTGACGCAGAGAATCAACCTTGATCACCGTCCCGTCAATATCATAAGGCAGGGAATCTCTCGCTTTGCCGAGTGTTTCGATCGCCTCGACGATCTCGTCCTCGTCGTCCGTCAGCGAGAGTATACTTATCGTCGGGAAGCCGAGCTCTCCGATACGCGAAACACTTTCCGAATGAGTCGACGGGATGCTGCCGTCCTCATATAGCGAGCCGTACTGCATATTGAAAACGAAAATATCGAGTCCGCGGGAAGCGGTGATATTTGAGTCGAGCTGACGAAGCGATCCGGCGGCGGCGTTTCTGGGGTTCGCCCAGAGCTTTCCGCCCTCGGCTTCGCGCTCGGCGTTCAGCCGCTCAAAAGATGCCCTCGGCATATATACCTCGCCGCGAACGCACAGCTCGCCCGACTTCATTTGTATCGTATGAGGTATCGATTTTATGGTTTTAATATTGTCCGTCACGTCCTCGCCGGTCGCGCCGTCGCCCCTCGTCGCTCCGCAGAAAAGCTTTCCGTCTTTGTACATCAGCGACACGGAAAGGCCGTCGATCTTCGGTTCTACCGTGAACTTCACGTCGCGCTCGCCCTCGCTTTGCAGTTTTTCCTTTGCGCGGCGCACGAAAGACCTCACTTCGTCGTGACTGAAAACGTCCGAAAGACTTCCCATCTTAACTCGGTGGGAAACGGGCGCGAACTTCGACGACGCGCGTCCGCCTACCCTGTGAGTCGGCGAGGCGGGATCGTCAAACTCCGGATTTGCTTCTTCCAGAGTCTTCAGCTCGTCAAACATCATATCGTACTCATAGTCCGATATTTCCGGCGCGTCGTTGTCATAGTACAGCTTCGAGTGATACGCTATCTGTTCGCGAAGAGTGTTTATCCTGTTTTTTACGGCTTCTTTTTCCATACAAAGCTCCGATACGATTATTCAATTACAGTATACCCTTTTTACCTTGCGTTTTCAATCACTTTCGGTAAAAAACTCAAAAGTTGACATTATATTTTATTTATGATATAATGCTGAATTGATATTATTACGGAGGCGCGTTATGGAACATACGATACCGAGACCCGAATACCCGAGACCGCAGTTTATGCGCGGCGGCGATTCGTGGATGAATCTGAACGGAGAATGGGAGTTTGAACTCGACCTTTCAGGCAGCGGCGAGGAGCGCCACCTGGAGTCGGCAAAGCATCTTCCGTCAAAGATCACGGTGCCGTTCGCTCCCGAATCGGAGCTTTCGGGCGTCGGCTACACCGATTTCATAACGTCGGTATGGTATAAAAGAGAGTTTTCGCTAAACGCGCAGCAACTATCAGGACGCGTCCTTCTTCACTTCGGCGCAGTCGACGACACGGCGACCGTATGGATAAACGGAAAGTGCGCCGGACGCCACCGCGGAGGATACACCCCCTTTGCGCTCGATATAACGGAGCTTGTCACGGAAGGCGTCAACACTGTTACAGTACACGCGAAGGACGACGTGAAAGACCCTCTCCAGCCCTCCGGAAAACAATCCGCAAGATTTGCAAACTACTCCTGCTTCTACACGAGGTCGACGGGCATATGGCAGACCGTATGGCTTGAATTCGTCCCCGAAGCATATATTAAGAATATGAAGATCATCCCGGACGTCGCAAACGAAAAAGTCGACGTGACCGTCACTTTCGGCGGATACGGTAAAGTCTCCTCACTTCGCGCGGTCGCGGCATTCGACGCAGACGCAGTCGCGGAAGCGGACGTTGCAGTAAGAGGCCGCTCGGTCACCTTCTCGCTCGGGATAAGCGATCCCGTGCTCTGGGATATCGGCAACGGCGCGCTTTACGATCTTTGCGTCAGCACGGACGACGATATGATAAGCTCATATTTCGGTATGAGGAGCGTCGAGATCGACGGATACAAAGTAAAGCTCAACGGAAGGAGCGTTTTTCAGCGTCTCGTTCTCGATCAGGGCTATTTTGAAAAAGGTATTTACACCGCGCAGTCCGAAGAGGATTTTGAAAGAGATATAAAGCTTTCGATGTCCGCGGGCTTCAACGGCGCGAGAATGCATATGAAAGTGTTTGAGCCCGGCTTCATCCACGCCGCGGACCGTCTCGGCTACCTGCTCTGGGGCGAGTTTGCGAACTGGGGACTCGACACGCTCAGAGACGGCGCGTTTGACAGAATGGCTCCGGCATGGCGCGAAGAGATCGAACGCGATATTTCCTCTCCCGCGATAATCGGCTGGTGTCCTCTGAATGAAATATGGACAAATGAAAACCGCGAATTTGTAAACAACATCTATTATCTTACCAAAACACTTGATCCCTCCCGTCCGGTGATCGATATTTCCGGATTCATGCACTCCGACAAAACGGATATATACGACGTTCACGACTATACGCAGGAAGTCGACGAGTTTAAGCGT
>JAFXNX010000220.1 GCA_017529175.1 Clostridia bacterium | reverse complement strand
GAGCGCCTCGTCCTTGAGGACGGCGCCGCTTCCGAGCGGGCTCCACGCTTCGACCGCCATTCCGCATTCTTTGGAATACTTTACGTTATCCGGCTGGGTGTAACCGGGGTGGAACTCGATCTGGTTGACCATCGGTGCGATCTCCGCGGTCTCTGCGAGCGCGTCGATATGTTTCTTCTCAAAGTTGGACAGACCGATCGCGCGGAGTTTGCCGTCGCGGTACATCTTCTCGAAGCCGCGCCACGTTGCGGCGTTGATCTCTTTCCACTCGGGGGTCACTTTTTCCACGCACGGCCAGTGGATGAGGTAGAGGTCGACGTAGTCGAGGCCGAGGTTCTTAAGGGACGTCTCTACGGCGGCGATCGTCTTCTCGTATCCTCTGTCGGTGATCCAGTGTTTGGTCGTGACGAACAGCTCGTCTCTCTTGATGCCTGACGCGCGGATGCCCTCGCCGACGGCGTCTTCGTTGCCGTAAGCGAACGCGGTGTCGATGTGACGGTAACCGAGGCGTATCGCCTCTTTCACGCCCTCTTTGGCCTCAGGCTTGGGTGACTGCCACGTGCCGTAACCGAGGCAGGGGAGCTTTACTCCGTTTGAGAGAGTTACGAAATCGTTGAGAGTTTTCATTATTATGTATCCTTTCATTCGGTTTTTCTCACGTGAAAATTATACCAAAGCGCCGGTCCGTTGTCAAGAAGAACGGGGCGGATATCCGCCCCGTCTCGTTTTTTTCAAAAAACCGGTATCGTATAATTCTGCGGTTCCGGCGAACCGTAAGGCGGTTGGTTTTCCATTACGGAAACGCAACGGGAACCCGCCCGTAAAGTTTTCTTGAAATGGGTCACATTCAAGAAAACTTTATCCTGCTTGCTCTTTTTGAGCAAGCAGACATTTAAAGCGGAATTTTATCCTCAATTGGACACGAAGTGTTCAATTGAGACCGAAACTTACGTTGAGCGCCGCGTTGACCTCTCCCATGACCTCGTCGTTCAGGTGGCCCATCTTTTCTCCGAGCTGCCTTTTGTCTATCGTTCTGATCTGTTCGAGAAGGACGACCGAGTCGCGTTCGAGTCCGACTTTTTCCGCGTTTATGTCGATATGCGTCGGCAGTTTCGTCTTGCCGAGCCTGCTCGTTATCGCCGCGGCGATAACGGTCGGCGAGTGCCTGTTCCCCACGTCGTTCTGTACGATCAGAACGGGTCTCACTCCGCCCTGTTCGCTCCCGACGACCGGAGACAGGTCCGCAAAATAAATATCTCCTCTTCTGACGGTCATTTTTGTCGTGCCTTTCCTTTCTTACGGGGCGTTATCGTCTCCCCGTTCACCGTTTTCCGGCGGTCTCGCCGCCGTTCTCTGCCTTTATTATTGTCCGCGCGCGGCGCGATTAAACGCCGCGTGTTACCCGCCCGTAACATTTTATTCGGGCGGTGGAGATGCTGTCACTGAACGGGTCGCTGCATTTAGCGCAGAACGAAAAAGTACGGACAAAAGTCAGTTTTAGAAATCAATATCCTTTCTTCTTTACTTTTTAAGGTC
>JAFXNX010000219.1 GCA_017529175.1 Clostridia bacterium | reverse complement strand
GGTCTCAAAGCTCATACGCGCCCGCTCTCCGTGGAATTTTCCCTGTCCCGCGAAGCAGTATTCGCAGTTTAGGTTGCACGTGTGCGCGACGTGGAGACAGAGCGCCTTGACGATTCCGCGGCTTCGTTCCTTGAGTTTTCCCGCCATGGGCTCGAAGGTGTCGGGAGCGAAAAGAAGTCCTTGCTCCCTCAGTTCGTCCACCTCGTCATAACACTCCGCGACGTCGTCCGTCGTGACTCCGCGATCTGCGTATTTTTCAAATACTTCGGCGATAATTCTTTCTTTATCCCGAGATCCATAGCGCTCTATCACGTCGTAGGCGACTTCGTCCACCGAGTGGACGGAGCCGGAGTTGACGTCGAGAACTATATTGTATCCGCCGAGTTTATATTGATGTACCATATTGATCTGATCCTTTTATTGATATAATGCAGAAAATGCCGCCAAAAGGCGGCATTGATTTCAAAGAAATATTTTACTTTGATTCTTTCTGCTCGTTTTCACACTTCTGATTTGCGATGCCGCAGCTTGTTTTGCAAGCGGACTGGCAGGACGTCTGGCACTCGCCGCATCCGCCGTTCTTTGCGCTTTCGCAAAGGTTGCGTGTTTCGATAGTCTTGATATGTTTCATCAGAGTTACCTCCATACTGAATTTACTTAATACAGTATATCAAAAGATAATACTATTGTCAAGTGGAAAACTGTATAATGCGGCGATTTGCGCTTTGTGAATATTTGATTTGCTCTTTTATTTTTAAAAGATATATGGTATACTCTAAATGGAGGGGAGGGATGATATGCAGTACGCGGCCGTAACTTTTATCGAAGGGCTCATATCGTTCATATCTCCCTGTATGCTCCCGATGCTGCCGCTTTATATTTCGTATTTTGCCGCCGGTGACGACACGCCGCGCCGCGGAGTGCTTCTTCGCGCCGTCGCGTTCGTCCTCGGATTTACCGTCGTATTCAGCACGCTCGGACTTTTTGCCGGCAGTATCGGCCATTTCTTATCGGAATACAGGAAGGTCGTTGATATCGTCTGCGGAGCCGTCGTCATATTCTTCGGACTCGGGTATCTCGAGCTCATAAAGCTTCCTTTTTTCAAAGGTATGAAAGAAGGCAGAAAAATAACCGGCTTCTTCTCGGCATTCGTTTTCGGCGCGGTATATTCAGTCAGTCTGACTCCGTGCGTCGGCGCGTTTCTCGGCTCGGCGCTGGCTATGGCGGCAAGTTCTTCGTCGGCGCTTCGCGGCGCTCTTTTGCTCGTTGTCTACTCGGTGGGACTCGGCGTTCCGTTCGTCATATCCGCGGTTCTGATAGACAAACTTCGCGGTGCGCTCGGATTTATAAAACGTCACTACAAAGTGATAAACGTTGTTTGCGGCGTATTCCTGATAGCACTCGGGGCGCTTATGGCGACCGGCGTCTTTTCGTCGTTCGCGGCGCTGTTTTCGTGAGGTGTGAATGAATAAGAAAAACGTTATAACAGTAATAGCGCTTGCTGCGATCCTTGCGGCGCTGATAATCGCGGGAGTTATACTGTACCCGAGACTGAAAGACAGCTTCAGCGGCGCTCCCGCCGATACCTCGCTTGCCCTGTCTGACGCTGACTCGAAGGATATGGCGCCGTCGTTTACCGTTACGGACGCTGACGGGAATAAAGTCAGCTTGTCGGACTATCTCGGTAAAGTACCGGTAGTCGTGAACATCTGGGCGACGTGGTGTCCGCCGTGCCGTTCGGAACTCCCCGATTTTGACAACGCTTTCAAAAAATACGGCGACAAAGTGAGTTTTATGATGGTGAATCTCACCGACGGCACGAGGGAAACCGTAGACGTGGCAAAGGAATTCATCGAAGAGAACGGCTACACTTTCCCGGTATATTACGACGTGGATCTCGATGCGGCGTCGTCATATTACAACGGCGGGGTCCCCGTCACAGTGTTTATCGACCGTGACGGCGCTCTGTTTTACAGGCAGACGGGGATGATGACGGAAAAATCGATCAATGCGTATATAGAAGCGCTTATTGAAAAATAATTTTATTGGCGAAAGCCGGATGGAGGAATAAATATGGAAGTAACTCTGACACTTGACAACTTTGAAGAAGAGGTCATAAAGTCCGATATCCCCGTTCTCGTGGATTTTTGGGCGACGTGGTGCGGCCCGTGCAGAATGGTCGCGCCCGAAGTGGAGAAGATCGCCGAGGAATACGACGGCAAGGTCAAAGTCGGCAAGGTGAACGTCGACGAGGAAGAAGCGCTTGCAATACAGTACAAGGTCGCAAGCATACCGACTCTTATCCTTTTCAAGGACGGCGAACCGTCGAAGAAGGTCATCGGCTACAGAACGAAGGAAGACCTTGTCGCCGAGCTCGGAATTTGATATTTTGACAAAAATATCATTCAGTATGAAAACATGAAAAGGGAGGCATCGCCTCCTTCTTTTCATTGTACTTGACATATCATTCAATATATGGTACAATCTATAATACTTTATATTATAGACCTTTACCGGAGGTAAACGGATGAAAAGAGTATTCATCGTTTCAATATCAGTAATTACGTTGGTTTTCGCAATGCTGTCGCTCACGTCGTGTTTCGGCATGGGACAGCAGTCTGCGTCGACGGAAAAAGTGACGACTCCCGCGACGCCTGAATTTGTGCTTCCTCTTGCGGCGGCGGGAAAAATCGACCTTTCATGTGACGATCCCTCGAACGACAAGATTAAGTTCACGTTTGACGATCAGGGCAGAGTCAGCGAGTGTGAGTACAAGAGCGCGGAGACGACGTTCTATGTCGGATATACTTATTCGGGCGATACTGTCGGCGTCAGCGCGTTCGCGCTCGATAAAGACGGCAACTCGTTCGTTGAAGACTACAGACTTTACAAAGCGTCTTCCGCGTTCGACAAATCCGCCGGGTTTATTGAAGTCGACGGATATTTCTTCAACGGATTCAAGTCGCTTGAGCGTCAGACGGTAGAAACGAAAGCGACGGAAACGACTGCCGGCGATACGGCGTCTGACAGCGCGAAAGCCGACGATACCGCGAAAGCCGACGATACCGCAAAGGCGGAGGATACCGCGAAAGCGGCTTCTGAGACCGCGGCTGAAGAGAGTACCGGCGCCGAAACGAACGGTTGATCCAAATGTCGCCTCGTAGGCGACCACTTTCTCCCGCGAATGATCTATAATGGCATCACAAGAGATGAGAAAAACAGATCATTCTAAAGGAGAAAGAAAAATGAAAAACGAAAAAGCAAAAATCGAAAAGAACGAAAAGACAGAGCAGAGCGCACTTGCGGAGCTTGTATTCATCCTTGACCGGAGCGGCTCGATGGGAGGACTTGAGGACGACACGATAGGCGGCTTCAATTCCATGATCGAGCGCCAGAAGGGAGAGGGATCGGCTCTCGTCACGACGGTGCTTTTTGACAACGTCAACGAGACAGTTCACGACAGAGTGAAGCTCTCCGACGTCAAGCCGATGACGAGAAAAGAATACTTCGTCAGAGGATGCACGGCGCTCATGGACGCGATAGGCGACACGGTGACGCACATCTCGGACATACACAAGTACGCAAGGCCGGAGGACGTTCCCGCGCGCACGCTGTTCGTTATCACAACGGACGGACTTGAAAACGCGAGCGTGAAGTACAGACGAGCGGATATAAAACGGCTCATCGAGCAGAAGAAGGAGCTCGGTTGGGAGTTTCTCTTCATCGGAGCGAATATCGACTCTGTCGTCACCGCGGAGCAGTACGGGATCAACGCAGACTGCGCCGTTGACTATCATGCGGACAGCAAAGGAACAGCGACGGTTTTCAGCGCGTTAGGCAAAGCCGTAAACTGCGCGATGAAGGCAGCTCCTCTTGATACTTCCTGCTGGAGAGAAGAGATCTTGGAAGATTTCGAGGGCAGATCGTAATTCTTTAATATGATTTCAAACTTCGGGGAAGCGAAAGCTTCCCCGTATCTTTAGGAGCGTATAACATGGCGGATAAGCATACGGAGAAAATGCACAAGGATCACAGAACGAGACTTCGCACCCAAGCCGAAAGAGATGGTGTATCATCCCTTGAAACGTATACGCTCATCGAACTGTATCTGTTCGATATCCTGCCGCGTATCGACACTTATCCCGCGTCTCACAGACTGCTCGACAGATTCGGCACGGTAGACGGTATTTTCTCGGCGAAGAGGGAAGAACTTCTCGAGGTATTCGGCATCGGTCCGAAGTGCGCCGACCATATAAAGACCACGTCCGAAATGGTCG
>JAFXNX010000218.1 GCA_017529175.1 Clostridia bacterium | reverse complement strand
GTATTTTAAAAAATAGTTTATATATATAAGAAAAATACAAGTAATATACAAAAAATATCGACCGTCCGGCAAGACGGTCGATATTTTGCGATATATGTATTTTATCAGTTCACCGCGGGAGTATATGCGAATTCGATCATGATGTCTATATCATCGACAATATCCACAAGATAATTTTCAGTCTTGCAGGACTCGTCCTCGCCCTCGTACCAGATATAGACCGATACGTGATGTCCTACTTCGTTTCTGCCGGGAACGGAAGTTATGTCAGTGTCAAAGGAGCGAACGTTACCTTCAATGGCCGTAACGTTCGTGCGGTCGGTCGCCGAGTAGGGACCGACGTTGTTCTGGACCGAAACGGGAGAGGTGAATCCGTCGATGGGAGCGTATATATAGTAATTGTTCGAGTCGTCAAATTTTATACCGACACGAAGAGCGGGCGATAACGGATGACCCGCCGCGGCGCCTGCCGCGGTCGCTTTAACGCTCTTTATATCAAGAGACGAGCAGTACAAAGTCTTCGGTTCCGAAGAACGGATATAAAAATCATGAAGAACGTAGTTTCCGCTGACCCCGTTAGTATCTTCCTGCCACTCGACAGCCGCCGTATAAGCGTTTCCCGTGTTATACTCGGAAGAATTGGTGGAGCCGCTGTGGAGCCACGTTACAAGATCCCTTGTGCTCCCGGGATAGAGATCGGCGCGGGCCGCTTTGAACGTTGCGGCTTCTTTTTCATAATCTCCGTTAGGTAAGTTGGAAATGGTGATCCCTTTTTCAGCCACTGCTTTGATCGTCAAACTTTTGACCGTTACCTGCATATTCATTGAAAACCACGCGTAAGACGCGGTGCTGACAAGAACGATAGACAGTAAGATCAAAAAGATACCGGGGAAGAACTTTAAGCGTTTTTTCATTTCAGAGTACCTTTCCACAGATAACAAAGAACATTAATATACAAATATCATTATATACTATTTCAATGAGTTTGTAAATAGTTTTCAATAAAATGGCGAAAAATTTAAAGAAAAAGCCGCAGGTCGCGTCCACCTGCGGCTTTGAATTTCAATTTAACTTTTTGGCCAAAAGTTTAAATCTGGCTTCCAAGAGGGGCAAGCCCCTCTTGGAAAGCTGAATTGTGCCGTGTTTAAATACTAAACTTACTGAATTTCTGCAAGTTCAAATGTGATGTCTACGTCGATATCATCGAGAAGAGCTGCCAGAGCATTGTCGGACATGCAGTTCACATCTTCGCCTTCGTACCAGAGATAAACTTCTACAGGTGTACCGTCAGTTCCTGCTGCAGGAAGAGAAGTGAGGTCTGTCGCAGTAGCGGTTGCGCCTGCAATAGCTGTTGTAGCTGTTGCGCCTGCTGCTACATAATAAGACATTGTAGCGCCGGTGAAAGGAGCGTAAATGTAGAGAGCTCCGCCAGACTTCATACGGATACCAACTCTAAGGGACTTGTCAAGATCAGCAGAACCGGAACCGCTGTTCACTGTAGGAGTAGCAGTTACGGACTTGATTTTAACATTCATATCGCCCTGGGAAGTGCCGAGATCAATAGCTGTTCCGGCAGCGCCTTTGAGATAATATGTGTAATGAGCATAATATCCTGCGTCAGCCGTAGCCGATTTACCCATGACTTCTCTTGCAGCTTCCGTACCTGCAGATGCAGATGCAGCAAATGCAGTGATGCTGGTCAGGCCGCTAAGTGTTTCGTAATTGCCAATGAGGTTTGTGCTCTTTGTATTAGCTGTAGCGCCAGCCTCATCGTTGGATTTCTTACTTGCGCCGTGATACCAAGTCGTAGCGTCGGTAGTAGACGAGGGATAAAGCAGTACAGCGTCTCCAGCTGCCTGAGCTGCGGTCGCTTCTTCGTCCCAGTTTGTGTCGTCTGCGTCAGCAACTTCGTTGATCAGAAGACCTTCTTCAGCGAGAGCTCTTACTCTCATATCCGTTGCTTTAACTTCTGTGTTCATCGAGAACCATGCATACGTTGCTGTGCTTACGAGAATCGCAGCGATGAGAAGCATGCAAAGTGCCGGGATGAGTTTTACAAATTTTTTCATCGTTTTTTTGCCTTTCTTAAGAGATTATTTATTGAAATCGCAGACCGCCATCCGCGAATATCAATCAAAGTTTTAATCGATCGGGTTGCCCTCGTGTTCCTCTTCGACGACGTCCATCATCATATCGACCTTCATCTGGCCGCCGAGGATCCTGTCGACACACTCGGGATCGTTCCCTTCCAGCCAGATGACGACAGTGAATTTCGTCATGTCGCCGGGAGCGAAGTTGTCGATCTTATTTTTTACAACTGTCGTTCTCGACTGGAACGCAGTCGTTCCGGGTTCCGCTCCGCTTCCGCCGTCGGTGCGGGGATAAGCGTAGTCGGTGTACTCTCCGTCAACGTAAAGGCGTATCCTTGCCGCCTTTTCGCACTCGAGAGTCATATTTGCAATATACATATCGTATGTATAGGCAAATGTCGCGCGTCCCACGTTCTTGCAGTAGAACGTGTAAGCGATGTAGTTTTCTCCGTTGTGTTCGCCGTCTATGTTGTCGAGAAAATCGGGCAGGTTTCTGCCGTCGATATTCGTTATCTCTTCATAGATGTTTGCGTTCAGACGTGACGTCGCACCGGAAAAGGTCGGCGACTCGGAAAGAGACAGAGCGTAGTCGAGATGGTCGAACTTGTTGACCATGACGGTAAACGCGCCGAACTTCATATACAGAACGGAAAGAACGTATGCGATAAGGAGCGCAAGAAGCGCGATCGCCATACATATCGGGATGATCTTTCTGTACCGTCTGTATCTCTTGACTTCTCCCGCGGTTCGTCTGAGCGAGACGCTTGTTGTCTTCTGTGCCATCAGTACGTCTCCTCCTCCTCTTGCTGCATGACCGCTTCATCGAACGGCATTCTGAGCCGTCCGTGTTCAACATCGCCGCTGTATTCGGAAGAAGGTATATAACCGTAAGCGTCTGCGCGCGAAAGGATGGTTATCTGCTCGTCTCTCGTCACCCCGTCGGCTATGATCTTACAGCCGAGAGAATGTATCATCGAGATCATCGAGTCAAATCCCTCTTTTTTGTTACGGTCCCCCGCGAAGGAGACTGCCCACGGAGACAGAGCGACGTAGTCGAAAGGAAGGTCAAAGATGGGAGTCATCGGGCAATCGTAATCGGCGAAAGATCCGATCATACTCGCCACTTTCAAAAGCTTCATATTGAGAAGCGCCATTCTGACCTTTTCGGGATCCTCGAAAAGAACCGTCTTCGGAAATTCGAGACACAGCTTTTCAGGTCTTGTGACGCCGCACGTGTCAAATATTTCTATCAAATATTTATATACGTCGAGTTCTCTTACTATCTGCGGCGATACACGGGCGGTCACGAAGTCGACGTGACGTCCCGCTTCGTCGAATTTCTTCCATGCTTCGAACGCGGAGGTGATATTCCACCTGGTCATGCGGATACCCTGCTCCGACTGGTCGGACGCGTAGGAATACTTTTCCGGAGGGATCACTCCCTCGATAACGCTGTTAAGATAAGTAAACGAACGGTATGCGACGGGTGTTTTTCTGTAGGGGTTGTTGATCTGTGAATAACGCACCTCGAGGGGCAGGATGCGCGACTCGAGCGTCATTTCAAGATAATTCGGTCTGTTGGACGGGATTTCTTCCGGAAACATATCGTCGTAGTAGCTGTCGTCGTTTTCGGCATCTGTCTGCGCTGCAGTCTCATCAAAAGAAGGGGCATCCGGCTCATCCGCGGTGTTATCGACATTTTCCGCGGCAGCCGAGTTGACCGGCTCTTGCGCGTCGTTTTCCGCGATCGCAGATACGGGTTCTGATGACTGCGCTGTCGTTTCTTCAATGATATCAGACATCATCATAGCCCTCCCATCTTATAACACATCCTTCGGTATTTTAACACAAAATTTATCATTTGTCAATAATTTTTATCTATAAAGTTATAAGTCATTTTCAATTAAAAGCAAAAAACGATCATATAGTTTAATCAACATTCAAGCCGCACTATATATTGACACGCGCAGTAAAATAATGTAGAATTATATTAATATCATCTCCCGGAAGGCAGGATAAGCAATGAAAAACAAACCGAGAGAAAAGGTGAGCGGAATTTCACTTAAAAAGCTGAACTATCTTATGTCGGCAATTACTCTGCTGATATCCGCTCTCCTGCTCGTATCAACTTACGTCACCTCGATCAGGTACAACGACGTTAAGGACAATACTCACAACTACATATCATGGCAGCAGACGGCGGAAAAACTGCAGAAAGCGTCCGACTATCTGACGGAAGAGGTGCGCGCTTTCACGATCTCCGGCAACAAAGTCCACTGCGACAACTACTTCCGCGAAGCGAACGTTGACCGCAACCGCGACAACGTTATCGCGGAACTTAAAGAATCTCTCGCGGGAACTGAAGCATACGCTGATCTTATAAACGCAATGGACAAGTCGATTTCGCTGATGGACCGCGAATATTATTCAATGAAGCTCGTCATTCTTGCGACGGGACAGAATATCAACGAATATCCGGAGCAGGTACGAAACGTCACCCTTTCAGATGAAGACTCGGCGCTCTCAAACTCAGAGAAACTGAAGCTCGCGGAGACGATGGTATTCGACGACGTTTACGCGGAGTATAAATCCGAAATATATCTCAATATACAGAAATGCATCTCAGCTCTCGCCGACATCACGGAAGGCGGGATAGCCGACGACTTTAACAGACTTTCCTCGATCCTCACGATACAGTATATTCTGATATTTGCAATAGTTGTAGTCATAATCGGAGTTATCGTTCTGACTTCGGCGCAGGTCATAAAACCGCTGACAAAAGCGATCCCTCACATAAAGAACGACCGTCCGCTCCCGGTACAGGGCGCTTACGAGTACAAGTACCTTGCAAAAACGTACAATAAAATGTATGATACCAACAACCGTCAGAAGAACCAGCTCAAATTTGAAGCGACTCACGACACGCTTACCGGAGTTTTCAACAGAGCGGGATACGAGAGTCTGTGCAGGCAGTTTGATCTCACCACCGCCGCGATGGTACTTGTCGATATCGACTTTTTCAAGCATGTGAATGACGAGAGCGGCCACGAGACCGGCGACCGCGCGCTCGTCATCACGTCGGGAGAGCTGAAACGCAATTTCAGAACGAACGATCTGATATTCAGGATGGGCGGCGATGAGTTTCTTGTCATCATTCTCGAAGCGGAGCATTCTGAAGAATTCAAAAACACCTTGCGCTCAAAGATAGAGCGGATCAACGCTTCCCTCGCTGCCCCGTCAAGCGATCTTCCCCTCTTCTCTGTCAGCGCGGGCATCGCGTTCTCGGACGGATCGGATGATAACGAAGAGATAATAAAGCGCGCAGACGTCGCGCTCTATCACACAAAGAACAACGGCAGACACGGCTGTTCGTTCTACGACGATATCGAAGAATAAACCAAACATAAGTCGAGGGGCTGTCGCAGTAAGCGCAGAACGAAAAACACGGTCAAGAAATAAGAATAAAACAAACAAAAAATCCGTAGTTTTCATCTTAAATAGGTGAAAATCCTACGGATTTTTCCATTTCATGTGTTTTTCTATCGCCGTTTTTGTCCCTCGACGTAGCTGGGAACCCCAAAAATCTAACGATTTTTGAGGACCCCTGCCCAATACGCCTCACGGGGCAAAGAACGACGCATCACGCATCTTACTGCGACAGCCCCCCGTTTTTTCTATTACACCTTATTCTGCTGTTTTACCTTTCATTTCACGCTTACGCTCGTACATCGCCGCGTCGGCGCGTTTGAACACGTCCTCAACGTTCTTGTCGCGCGTTTTGTCGTACAGCGCGTACCCGAGAGCGGCAAACACCTTATCCCACGGATCGAGCGATTCGTTTGCGATATCCCGGTCGACTCTTTCATTGAACTTTTCCGCAAGAGCTTCGATGTTATTATAATCGTATTTTTTTACGATCACAATGAACTCGTCGCCGCCTACCCTGTATACGGGGGAATGGTCGAAGATCTCGCAGATCGCTTCGCAGTTCGTGATAATGTACTTATCGCCCTTGTCGTGACCGTGCTCGTCATTCATGGACTTGAGGTTGTTGACGTCGATCATGACAACGCCGAATTCGGCGCTGCCGGAATCGATATAGGAGTCAAGCGCCGACGCTTCATCGTCGTATGCTTTTTTGTTTCTGACTCCGGTGAGCGCGTCCTTCTTAGCAAGACGCGTCATACTCGAGGCGATAGATCTCGACGCGCTGAGGTCGGCGTTCGTCTTGAGGAGCTTCTTCATGTTCTTGTTCATATCGCGCTCCATCTGTTTCATGGAATTCGCGAGCGTTCCGATCTCGTCTTTGTTCTTGATCTTCAGTTTTCTGAACGCGTTCTGCTCCGTAGGAGAGCTGCCGTCCGTATATACTTTCGCCGCGTCGGACAACTGCACGAGCGGACGAACGAGGGATCTGTTGACGTATATGAAGCCGATGATACAGATCACGAGGATCGATACGGCAAGAAAAGCGGCGAGCTTCAAAATATGAGCCGTTTGTGTGTCGGATATCTCTTCCATTGAGATATCGGCGATAGAATAGCCGACGACTTCCCCGTCCTCGTCATATATCGGAACTCCCGCCGTAACGAGCTTGCCGTACTCCTCCGTATCTGTGATATACGCGGGGAATCCGACTTCGGGCTCGGTGAGAACTCTCTTGTTGACGTCATATATCCTATCGACACATCCCGCGGGACACGGGTCTTCGAGCGCGGCGTCGACAACGTATACAAACGACTCGGTAGCGGGGTCAACGAAGGAGACGTAGAGGCAGTCGACGTTGTTCACCGACTGTATCTCGCGCAGAAAATCTCTGAGCAATATAAAGTCTTCCGTCTCTTCGATATAGGAAAATTGAGCTATGTATTCGTTAAAGCTGTCCGTCCCCCAAAGTTCGCTTCTGACGATGTGAGTTGATTCGCGGAACACTTTTTCCACTTCCGACTTTACTCTTAAGAACTGTTCGACGTCGATGATCTTCGCCACGGTCGCGGATATGTCTGTCGCGTTTTCGCGGAATTTATCGTTCGTTATATCAGACATTACACTTCCGCTGATGATGACGGATACGATAGAGAGCACCATCGCAAAAGATATGATCATCAATATCGCTTTAGCTTTGATTGAAAATTTCATTAAGTCACCTATAAAAACAAAATATCGATCTTGAACAACCCGTGGAAAGGTGCAGATCGACACTACAAAAAAACAGTCTTTGCCGCAAAATAAGTATCGCATTTATAAACAACACTTAATTTACAAACTGTGCAACTGGCTGCCTCAGTGAGGCCCTATAGCTTTGCGTCGCCGAATCGCTCCGGGTTTGCCAAATATTCACTTATTGATATTTTATCACACAAAATCAAGATAGTCAATACCATTTTCGTTTTTTTCTTAAAATACGAATATTTTGTTATTATTTTTATTTGTTCTTGCAAACGAAGACGTAATATGATAAAATCAGTATATTATTAATAATGAAAGCGAAATGAAAAATGGACTCTGTGATCAGAGAAAAATATATTGCGCTGAAGCGCAGTCTTTTTGAGAAAAAGTACGCTCATCTGAACGAAGAACAAAGGCGCGCAGTATTCAGGATAAACGGTCCCCTTCTCATCCTCGCCGGAGCGGGCAGCGGAAAAACGACAGTTCTCGTGAACCGTCTCGCTTATACGCTCGAATACGGCGACGCATACGCGTCGGAGGCAGTACCGTACGACGCGTCCGAAAAGGATATATCGGAAATGGAGTGCGCGCTGTCGATGCTTTCGGGCGCGTCTCTTGCGGAATATCTGCATAAATTCAGAAACGATCCGCCGATGCCTTACAACGTAATGGCGATAACGTTCACCAACAAGGCGGCAAACGAAATAAAAGAGCGCATCGCGCAGTCTTTCCCCGAAGGCAGCACTGTCGCGCAGGACGTCTGGGCAGGTACCTTCCATTCGGTGTGCATGAGATTTCTCCGCCGCTGGTGCGAGAGAGTCGGTTATCCAAAAGGATTCGGCATCTGCGACGCGGACGATGCAAAAAAGCTCATATCGGAGTGCATGAAGGAGCTGAAGATCGACCAGAAGCAGTATCCTGTCAAGTCGGTAATGTCAGCGATCAGCTCCGCAAAGGACAAACTCATAACGCCGGGGGCGTTCGCAAGATCCGCAGGAGACGACGCGCTGTACTCCGCAGTCTCGAAGATATACTGTCTGTATCAGGAGCGGCTCGTCGCCTCGGGGCTTATGGACTTCGACGACATTATCATGCAGACCGTGCGTCTGTTTGACGAGAACTCCGACGTGCTCTCGCTCGTTCAAAGCAGATTCCGCTACGTAAGCGTCGACGAGTATCAGGACACGAACGAGGCGCAGTTCAGACTTGTCGCTCTCATTTCCGGAGAGCACCGCAACATAATGGCGGTCGGAGACGACGACCAGAGTATTTACAAGTTCCGCGGCGCGACGATAAAGAATATACTCGATTTCGACAAGGTGTTCCCCGACGCCAAAGTCATAAAGCTCGAGGAAAACTACCGTTCGACAAAGACGATCCTCGACGCCGCGAACGCGGTCATAAAAAACAACAGCGAGAGACGCGGAAAGAATCTGTGGACTAAGGGAGATGCGGGCGATAAGATAACAGTTAAGCGTCTGCCGACGCAGCTCGACGAAGCGAGATTCATAGCTGATGAGACGGACACTCTCGTGTCCTCCGGCGATTACGATTACAGAGATATAGCGGTCCTTTACAGGACTAACGTGCAGTCGCGAAGCATAGAGCAGGCGATGGCGAAATCGGGTATTCCCTACCGTATGCTCGGCGCTCTGCGGTTCTTCGACCGCCAGGAGATCAAGGATATCGTCGCGTATCTTGCGGTGATAAACAATCCGAAGGACAGCATCCATCTCAAGAGGATAATCAACGTACCGCGCCGCGGGATCGGCGCAAAATCGATAGAAGCGGCGGAGCTGATCGCGTACGGCGAGAACGTCCCGCTCCTCGACGTGCTGAAACACGCCGACAGATATAATGCGATCCCTCCTTCGGCGTCACGGAGCATGGCTGAGCTTGCTGACCTTATCGATACGCTTTCAAAGGAAGAGTGTTCCGTATCGGCACTGATCGACAAAGTATCGGTTATGAGCGGATATATGGGTATGCTCGTTCGCGGAGGCGACGAGGAGAAGGACAGGATCGACAACCTCGGAGAACTTATTTCGACCGCAAAGCAGTATGAAGAGAGCGCCGAGACGCCCACCCTTTCGGAGTTTCTCGAGGACGTGGCGCTCGTTTCGGACGTCGACCGCTACGACGAGAGCGCGAACGCTGTGATACTGATGACGATACACAGCGCGAAGGGGCTTGAGTTCCCTGTAGTATTCCTTCCCGGTATGGAGGAAGGTATATTCCCGGGTTACCAGGCTATGTTCAACGAGTCGGAGATCGAAGAAGAGCGCCGCCTCGCCTACGTTGCGATAACGAGAGCAAAAAAGAGCATATATATCACTTCAGCTTATGAGAGGATGCTCAACGGATCGACCCAGTACAACGCGCCGTCAAGATTCGTCGGCGAGATACCCGGAGAGCTTTGCGACAGGGACGACGGTGCAAGAGCGAGAGTTTCTTATAAATTCTCGGACGACGGATCGTACACGGTAAAGCGAAGCGCTCCCGTAAATCAGCGCAAGAGCCCGCAGAGCGAGCCTTTCGCATCCCCGCTTTACGGCAAGACCGCGCAAAAACAGTACGCGCCGGAAGCTTTCGCCGAAGGCGCGAGGGTGCGTCACTCGACGTTCGGCGCGGGAACCGTCTTGTCCGTCAAAAAGATGGGCGCGGATCTGCTCTATGAAATAGAATTCGATAAGGTCGGCAAAAAGAAGCTGATGGCGACGTACGCAAGGCTTCAGAAAGAATAAAAACGATATTTTAAAATCTACGAAAGGAGAGCTTGGCGCATAATACCGTTATGAAAGTATTCTACGTTTCAATGAAGCAGAAATTCAAATCCATCGACAAGGCGATCGTATTATGCGTTGTCGGTATGATGGCGCTCAGTATCCTGACGATACTCGGCGGCTACCTTTCTGGAGGTTATTCAAAATTCACGTCATCAAGGTTTTTCACTCAGACTTTTTCCGGTATCATCGGTTTCGGGATAATGATATTCCTCGCGTTCGTCGACTACGACCGCGTAATATCTCAATCGGTCAAGGGGATATTTATATTTATGATAGGTTTTCTCATTTTACTTCTGCTGTTCGGCAGAGGCGAGATGGGAAACAAGAACTGGATATACGTTCCGGGGATGCCGTTCAACATCCAGCCGTCGGAATTCTGCAAACCGCTCTTTATCATAACGTTTTCAAAGCATTTGCACAGTCTTAAACGAAGTATAAACCATCCTTTGAGCCTCCTTCAGCTCGGACTTCACGCCGGTATCGTTATCGGTATGCTCGCGCTGACGAAGGACCTCGGAACGATACTCGTTTATATCGCGATAATCGTGTTCATGCTCTATACCGCGGGGCTTTCGATCTGGTATTTTATCGGCGCCGCCGTGATAATCGTTGCGCTCTTCCCGCTGATCTGGTCTCACATGAATTACTATCAGCAGCAGCGCATCCTGTGCGGCTTCAACCCGGATCTTGACCCGCTGAACTACGGGTATCAGGCTATAAAGAGCCGCACCGCGATAGCCGCCGGAGGACTTTTCGGATCGGGCATCGCGGGAGGAACGGCGTACAAGGTGATACCTGAAGCGCAGTCCGATTTCCTGTTCGCTGTCCTTGCGGAAAAGTTCGGGATCGTCGGGTGCGTCGCCTACCTGACGCTTATGTGCACTCTTGTGATAAGGATATTGTATATCGCAAGAAAAGCGAGAAAGGACTACGCCGCGACGATGTGCGTCGGTATAGCCGCGATATTCATAATTCAAACGATCGAGAATATCGGTATGTGTCTCGCATTCCTGCCCGTTATCGGTATAACGCTTCCCTTTTTCAGCTACGGCGGCTCATCGGTTCTCTCCTCGCATATATGCGCGGGACTTGTGCTCAGTATTTACGCCCACAAGAAGAAATATTATTTTGAACGGGAAGCCGACAGTTAAAAAGATAAAGCAAGACTGCGAAGTCTTGCTTTTCTGTTTCAGATATTAGTGTCATCGCTTGTCGATCTCCGTCATAACGCTCATATACGCCGGACGAATTATCTTGTCCATACAGATGATCTCCTCGATACGGTGAGCGCTCCAGCCGACGATCCTCGCTATCGCGAACATTGCGGTATAAAGCTCTCTCGGTATACCGAGCATTTCATAAACGAAGCCGCTGTAAAAGTCGACGTTCGGGCTGACGCCTTTGAAAATACGCCTTTTCTTCGCGATGATCTTCGGCGCCATTTCTTCGATTGAAAGATAGAGTTCGTAGTCACCCTCGCGGTGCTTTTCTTTTACGAGATCTTCAACGTAGCTTTTGAAGATGCGCTCTCTCGGGTCGGAAAGCGAATATACGGCGTGGCCCATTCCATAGACGAGTCCCTTTCCGTCGAACGCTTTTTTGTCTATTATCTTTTCAATATACGCGCCGACTTCTTCCCTGTCGGAATAGTCGGAAACGTGCTCTTTTATATCGGATATCATATCCATTACTTTGATGTTCGCGCCGCCATGCTTCGGTCCTTTGAGAGACGACATCGCCGCGGCTATAGTCGAATATGTATCGGCTCCCGAGGACGTGACGACTCGCGTCGTGAAGGTCGAGTTGTTTCCTCCTCCGTGCTCCATGTGAAGGATCAGCGCGGTATCGAGCACTTTTGCCTCCGTCTCGGTATATTTTTTGTCGGGACGAAGCATCATCAGGATATTTTCCGCGGTCGACAGCTCGGGATCAGGACGGTGGATTATCATGCTCTCGCCGTTATCGGAGTAGTTGAACGCGTGGTAGCCGTAAACCGCAAGAAGCGGAAACTCCGCGATCAGTCTTATGCACTGGCGAAGGGTATTTTCAACGCTCGTGTCAAGCGCCTTGTCGTCGTATGAAGCGAGAGTCAGTATGCTTCTCGTCATAGAATTCATTATATCACTGCTCGGCGCTTTCATGATAACGTCGCGCGTGAAGTTGGACGGGAGCGTTCTGTACTCGCCGATAAGGTTTGAAAACTCCGACAGTTCGGCGTCGTCCGGCGCCTCTCCCATTATCAAAAGATACGCGATCTTCTCAAATCCGAGATTGTCGCCGAGGGAGTCGATAAGATGCTCGATAAGATATCCGCGATACCAAAGCTCGCCGTCGCAAGGCACCTTCTGTCCGCCGATATACTTTGCGGAGTTGACTTCCGAAATACTCGTAAGTCCCGCGAGAACACCGTTTCCTTTTTCATCGCGAAGTCCTTTGTTTACTCCGTATTCCTCATAAAGGCGCGGCGCGATAAAGTTGTTCTTGCGGCATATCGCCTCGTGATCGGAATAGTATTTTTCATGACTCATCCTCCGCGTCCTCCTCTTCTTCAAGTTCCGTCTTCATTATAGTTTCAAGTTCTTTGAGCATATTGATGAGCTTTTTCATATCATCGGGTCCGAACTTCGATATGACCTTCGAAAAATACTCTCTTACCTCTTCTTCGCGACGCGCGAGAAGATCCGCTCCCTCGTCGGTTATGAGCATATACGTTCCGTCCGTTCCGTCGCCGTCGTGTTCCCACAGAATAAGTCCCTTTTCCATAAGACTGCGGACTATTTTCGATGTCTTCCTCATTGACAGGCTCAAACGGTGCGAGAGATCGTTAAGATAAGTTCTGCCGCCGTAAATGCCTTCCGTTTCGGCTTCGCAGATCATCCTGAGGGCAATATATTCGGACATACTGATATCAAGAAATTTCAGTTTCAACGCACCGTTGCTGACTGCGTTGCGAAGATAGATGATCTCGTTTATCATAATATCAAGTTCATTGTTCGACATTCTGATCTCTCCTTTCAAATAAACAAGAAAACGGCGATGAGGTTTGACAGATCAAATCCACCGCCGTCTTTGATTTTCCTTCATTTCTTTTTCTTATATACTCTCGACATTAGCTTTCCGTGATATCCGAGAAGATATCCTCCCCAGATGACCGCCGCCGCGGGCAGCATCATAAGGAAAAGATATATTGCGTAGGGCATCCTCTGCCCCGCCTCGGCTATATGCTTTCCGAGTTGACCGAAAAGCGCGAGAGCATATCCCACGTAAGGAAGGTCAAAAAGATAGGCGACAAGCACGCTGACGTTTGAGACACCGTTGACGACGCCGTTTTCAACTCCGGCATTGTCAATAAGAAGTGTCGCTGCGAAATACAAAAATACGGCGATAAGCGCCGGCGCGGAAAACGCGAGCGCGATAAGCGCGCCTTTATGCGGGCGAGGAGTGATCCTTCCGCCGTCGACTCTTATTCTGTCGGAAGCTCCGGCTTCCCATATAACAAGATATAACAGGTAACAGTAGAAGAACATTCCGACAACGCCGCTGATCACATAGATCAATACCGCATGATCCGGGCTCTTTTCGGCAAGAAATGTTGTACATGAGGAGAGCATAAAGCCGAACACGGCGGCGCCGAAAAGATTCAGCCAAAGTCTCCTGACAAGTTTCCCGTAGTCTTTCCAAAACATAACGCGGTCCATCCGAAATCAATATCGTTTTAATAATTATATATTATTTTGAATAAAAATACAAGTTAAAATCTAAAAATTTACATCGGGTACAAATATAACCCTTATAGCACGGGAAAAGATCGCAACCGCAAAATTTCCGTCAATCTATATTTATCGATCCTTCGGCGATCTCCGCTCTGACGAACGTAGGGGTTATCTCGTGAAGTTTCGATTCGACAAGCGCCATCATTTCATCGTCCTCTTTGGAGTCGTCGTTTACGATCTTCCAAAGCTCGTCGAGCTGACGCGTCAGGGTTTCCTTGTCGATGTCGATGGGAGAACCGATATATATTCTGTCTTTTTCGGTCTTGCGGATCCCCTCTTCGTTCATAAGAAGCTCCTCGTACAGCTTTTCGCCCGGACGAAGACCGATAAAATCTATTTTTATATCCTTACCCGTCAGACTTATCATTTTCTTTGCAAGGTCAAGTATCTTGACCGGCTCGCCCATATCGAGAATGAATATCTCGCCGCCTTTGCCGATTGCTCCCGTAACGAGAACGAGCTGTACCGCCTCGGGGATCGTCATAAAGTAGCGGATAATATCGGGGTGAGTTACAGTCACAGGACCGCCCTCGGCGATCTGCTTTTTGAAAAGAGGTATGACGGAGCCGTTTGAGCCGAGGACGTTTCCGAATCTGACGCACGAGAAGCTCGTTCCGCCCTGATCGTTTATCATCGACTGGATCACCATCTCGCACACTCTCTTCGTCGCGCCCATAATATTTGTCGGGTTGACCGCCTTGTCGGTAGAGATCATTATGAACTTTCCGACGCCGTTATCTCTTGACGCGGTGGCGACGTTTATGGTGCCGAAGATATTGTTTTTGACCGCTTCCGCGGGGGACGTTTCCATAAGAGGAACGTGCTTGTGCGCGGCGGCGTGAATTACAAGATCGGGTTTATACGTCTTTATGATATGGTCGATCCTTGAAAAATCGCGCACCGACGCGATGATGACTTTGAGGTCGAGCGCGTCGCCGTATTCGCGGTTCAGCTCCTGCTCGATATCGTACGCGTTGTTCTCGTAGATATCGACGATGACGAGCTGTTTCGGTTTGTTAGCGGCGACCTGACGCGAGAGCTCCGAGCCGATGGATCCTCCGCCTCCGGTTATAAGAACTACTTTGCCCTTTATGAAATCGAGCACTTCTTCGCTCACGATATTGACGCACTCGCGTCCGAGAAGTTCGTCCGGCGTGATGTCGCGGACCTTCTGCAAAAATCTCTTGTCCTCGCTGTCGAAATCGATGAGACTCGGGAGTATCTTCACTTCGACTCCCGCTTTAGTGCACTTTTCAATGACCCTCGCTCTGTCGGCGTTGCTTGCGGAAGGGATACAGATTATGATCTGTTCCACTTTGTACTTTTTCGCATATTTCTGTATATCGTCAGTAGAGCCGGCGACGTACAGTCCGTTGAACGTCTTGCCTATCTTCGATATATCGTCGTCGATACCGACTACCGGCTTTATATCGGTAAACCTCGATATTTTGATCTCGGAGAGCATTCTGTAGCACGCGTCTCCGCATCCGACGATCATCGTCCTTGAGCATGATCCGATCGCCTTGTTTTTTGATCCTGTGACGATATCGCGGTAGATCCTGTATACCAGTCTGAAAATGACGTGCGCTCCCGCGGTGCAGGCGGAGGTGAGTACGTAGAAATAGAACGGTATCTTATCCTCGAACGACCATCTGCTTATCGCAAAGAACGCGGCTCCCGCGGTAAAGGACGCGATGGAGCATACAAGAAACTCCTTTGCCTCCGCGTAGCGCCAAAGACTTCTGTAAGTGCCGAACAAAAACAGCACGGTAAAGTATACGGGCAGCATTACGCCGAGCATCTCGGTATAAGCTCCGCTCAATCCGTCGATGTAATCGACTGTATAATGATAACAGAAATTGAAAACCAGCAAAACCAGTATCATATCCGTTATCATCAGCAGCATATCTCTGATCTTAACTTTCAAACCAACACCGTAAATCGGTCGCAGACCGACCCTTTGAACCTTTGATTTTACGTCAGTAGGATATTATCATGCGGGAATAAGATCAATAACCGTATTTTCTGTAATAATATCTGCCGTATCTGCCGTATCTTCTTTTATAGTATGAACCGAACGATTTGTTCATCGTATTCGAGAAGAATGCGCCGAGTATGTTGACTTTTGCGAGCTTGATGCTTTCGACCGACTTCTTGAGCTGATCGTGCTTGCAGATCGACGGACATATAGCAAGCAGTATACCCGCCGTATGAGCGGCAAAAGTCAGAGCGTCGGAGACTATATTGAGAGGCGGCGTGTCGAGTACGATGTAGTCGTACACCTTTGAAAGCTGCGCGAGAAGGTCTCTCATCGCCTTCGAGCCGAGAAGCTCAGAAGGGTTAGAAGGTATCTTTCCGGAAGTTAGAAGATCAAGATTCGGTCTTACGTCTTTTTTCACGGATTCTTCAACAGTGTTCTCGTTTATAAGGACTGTCGACAGACCTCTGACGTTGCTCGCGGCGAACAGTTTGTTCTGCACCGGCTTTCTGAGGTCCGCGTCGATCAAGAGAACCCGGCTGCCCGTCTGCGAGAGAGCAATCGCAAGATTCGCGCTTGTGATAGACTTTCCCTCTCCGGGCAGAGAGCTTGAAATGACGTATACGTTTCTGAAATCCACGTCTTCGATAGCGGCGACGGAAAACATAAGATTCGTTCGAAGAGTTTTATACGCTTCCGCAACGTTGAAAGACGTTTTTGAGCTGAGAAGCATATCCGCGTTGTATTCGTTCAGATACTTTTTCTTTTTCTTGTTATTATTATCTATGCTCATAATACGTCTTGTACCTTTCTTTAGTTTTCGCGTTCATATTCGGGATATCGCTGAGTATCGAGATACCGTACTGTTGAGTTACCTCTTCCTTCGATCTGATACGGTTGTCGAGCAGGTAGATGATTATGATCACCACCGCCGCGATCGCCGCGCCGATAAGACCGTACACTATCGCGCTCTTCATCGCGGGAAGATTGCTCTTGTACGGGGATTGCGCCGAGTCAATCGGGTTTGCCGCGCCGACCATTATTTTTTCTTTGAGGATCTTCGGAACGACTTTCAGAATAGCATTGCATACATCGACCGATTTGTTCGGATCGGACGTCGTCACCGCTATCGACATAACTTCCGTCGAATCAATGGATGATATACTGATCGAACCTATATTCCCCGAATTGAATACGTACGGCTCATAAGTCTGCCCTTCTTCAGCGGCGGCTTCCGCTTTCGCCGCCTCCATCGAATTAAGCTGATCGGCTATCTGCTGACGCACCTGATTCGTCTGTATAACGACCGCGCACGTCTTGATAAGATTTTGCGCGTTATAAGTGTCGCTCGTCGAAAAGATAGTCTTTGTCTGATTGGAGCTTGTAACGTACATCGTAGCGCTCGAAGTCCAGAGCGGGGATTTTTTCTGTTCGACGAAAAACCACTTATAACTGAAAAGGATGGCAAAACAGATTATCATTACCCAGAGCCGTTTCAGCAAAAGCATTGCGAGGTCCTTGAAATCTATATCAAGAAGCCCTGCGTTATTGGTATTATTGTTCACTTTCCGTCACCTCGTATATTTTCTTTGAGAGCATTTTTTACGCGCGTTTCATTGCCACCTTGACGTTTCCTATATCGAGCTCGATCTCGCCTTCATATTCGGGCGCGTCGATCGCGCCGTCCTTGATCGCGGCAAGCAGCTCGTCGGAGATATATTCTCTGTTGTCGGAAATGATCTTCATAGCGTCGGGCGCGCCGTTAAACGCGACTTCTATTCTGTCGGATACGTTGAAGTCCGCTTCTTTTCTGAACACCTGGCACTGACGGAGGATATCGCGCAAATATCCTTCCGCGATAAGCTCGTCCGTAAGGTTGGTGTCAACGCTGACCGTAAGGTCGCCGTCCTTGACTATGAGCATATTCTTTTTCGGAACGGACGAGAGGATAAAGAGGTCTGCGGGCATTGCGGCGTCATATCCCGCGACTTTAACCTCTCCTCCCGCGAGGATATCAGAAACCGTACGTTCCATATCTTCGGCGGAAAGCTCCTGGAGAAGAGTTTTGACTTTATTGACGTCGCCCTTGAGATGAGCGCCCGCTTTTCTGAAGTCGAGCGACGCAGTCTTCGTCTCGAGCGCGTCGGGAGAATCGAGAAGCACGAGTTCCTTGATGTTGACCTCTCCGAGCATTATCGGGATAAGCGCGTCGTCAATTGTCGGGGCGCCGTCGTCAAGGCAGATATAGAGCTTCGAGAGCGGCTGACGAATTCTGATCTGCTTCTCGTTGCGAAGTTTCAGAACGAGAGAGATTATGTTTCTCACTTCGTCGACCGTGCCTATGACGTGAGCGTATTCCTCAACGCCGTCGAGCGGCTTCGGCCATTCGGTGAGATGTACCGACTCGGCGTTCTCGGTCGAATATCTGAGAACGACTTCCTGCCAAACGTGCTCCGTCATAAACGGAATGATCGGCGCCATTACCTGCGTTATCGTCTTTATCGCGTACATCATTACCGTATACGCGGTGTTCTTGTCGCTCGTGTCCTCGACCTTCCAGAAACGTCTGCGGTTTACTCTGATGTAGAAGTTGGAAATGTCGTCGATGACCTTTTCGAAGTAAACTACAACGTCCTTCGTCGAGTAGTTCTCCATTGCCTCTGTCGCCTTTTCGACGAAATCGCCGACGAGAGCGACAAGCCATTTGTCGACGAGCGAGAGCTTTTCGATCTCGATCTTTGAAACGTCGACTTTCGGATGGTCTATCTCAGCGTAGGTTGCGAAGAAAGTGGAAAGGTTCCAGTAAGCGAGGAGTTTTCTCTTCGCCTCTGTACCGAGGTTGAAGCCGTATCTGACGTCGTTCGTGATCGGTGACGCCGCGTATATATATCTTGACGGATCAGCGCCGACTTTATCCGCGGCTTCGTCAAATCTTATCATAAATCCGGTCTTCGAGAATCTGGAGCCGTCCTCTGCCGTGACCATGCCGTATGTGCCGACCTGCTCGTACGGCGGCTCGTCGATGAGAACCGTGCTCATAAAGAGCATCGAGTAGAACCAGAGTCTTATCTGCTCCTTCATTTCGACGACGTATTCCGCCGGGAAGTATTCTCTCCAGTAGTCGCGGTCTGTAAAGTATTTAAGAGTCGAGTAAGGAACGATTCCGGCGTCGAGCCATACGTCGCCTACCTGCTGAACTCTCGTGACAGCTTCGCCGCACTCCGGGCACTTGACGTGGATATCGTCGATCCACGGTCTGTGAAGGTGAGGGATCTTATCGACGAGGTCCTTCTCTATCGCACGCTCGCGAAGCTCTTCCTTCGAGCCGATAACCGTCACCTTGCCGCACTTTTCGCAAGGATAGAACGGGAGCGGCAGACCGTAGAAACGTTTTCTCGAGATATTCCAGTCGGTCATATTGTTGAGCCAGTCGATCATTCTCTTGCCCTGATACGGCGGATTCCACTTGACCTTCTCGGCGTTTTTGATAAGTCTCGGACGCAGTTCTTCGACGTCGATAGCCCACTCCTTGACGCAGCGGAAAAGGATCTCCGTCTTGCATCTCCAGCAGATTGGGTAGCTGTGGGTGATCTTATGCGTGTAGAACAGCTTGCCGCGGCTCTTCAGTTCTTCAAACACATGGTCTCTGACCGCGTGAGCGTCCTTTCCCGCAAACGGACCGCAGCCATCGGAGAGGATACCGTACTCGTCTATCGGGATAACGACGGAGAGTCCTTCGCGTTTGCCGAGCTCATAGTCCTCGGCGCCGCATCCGGGAGCGATATGAACGACTCCGCATCCTTCGTCGTCCATGACGTCTTCCCAGGGCACGATCCTGTGATCGACGCCCGCCTGGAGACCTATCTCCGGGAAGCACGTTTCATAGTGAAGTCCGACAAGATCCGCGCCTTTGAATTCGGCGACGGCTTCGTACTTGCCTTCGAATTTACCCTTATAATACGTTTTGCCCATAACGAGCGTTTCGCCGTCGTCGGTTCTCATCGCGACGTAGTCGAGCTCGGGATTTACAGCGAGCGCGACGTTGGAAGTCAGCGTCCACGGAGTCGTCGTCCATACGAGCATCTTCCACTCGCGTTCAACGAGCGGGAGCTTGATGAATACGGCGGTGTGCTCGACGTCCTTATAGGAGCCGGACATCTCGTGCTCGGAGAGGGACGTTCCGCATCTCGGGCACCACGGCATCGGTTTATATACCTGTTTGATCCAGCCGGACTCGTCGCATTTCTTTAGGAATGCCCAGATACCGGTGATGTTTGAATCTTTATATGTGTAGTAGGAATTGTCCCAGTCCATCCACTGACCGAGGCGCTTCGACTGCTCGGTGATGATACCGGAATACTTCTTTACTCTCTCGATGCACTTCTCTGTGAAGTTATCAAGCCCGTACGCTTCTATATCCTTCTTGCTCTTGAAGCCGAGCTCCTTTTCGACTTCGACCTCGACCCAGAGTCCCTGACCGTCGAAACCGTTCCTGTAATGAGTGGTATATCCCCTCATCGCTTTATATCTCAAAAACGTATCCTTGAGCGTTCTGCCCCACGCGTGATGTATTCCCATGGGGTTGTTCGCCGTGATGGGACCGTCGATAAAACGATATTTTTTGCCGTTCTCATTCTTCTTCTGCAGCTTTTCGAACGACTTATTCTCTTCCCAGAATTTCAGTATTTCCTCTTCGTTTGATGAAAAGGAATAGGTAAAGTCAAATGAGTCTTTCATTTTGTCCTCCGCCATCGCATAAATTTACAACTTATATCATATCACAATATCTAAATAAAATCAATAGTTATAATAAAATATAATGCGGGGCTCCGCCCCCGCCCCCCGCCAAAGGGAAAACTTCCCTTTGGAAACCCAAAAAGACCCGCGAAAACGCGTGCGTTTTCGCGGGTCGTGTTCTTCTCGTGTCGTCGCAGACGACACATATTGCGCGCGGCAAAGCCGCGTATATCGCATACGAGCAAAGCGAAGTATATATCGAATTTGCGAAGCAAATATATCGCCAGTTTCTCCCCGCGGGTCATCCTGAACGAAGGCGCAAAGCGCCGGAGCTGAAGGATCCCTTTGACCGGGAAGTGCGCCGACAGTGGTAGCAGGATTCTTTGACCCCGGAGGGGTCTGTTGAGTGAAAAAACCCTCTTGCTTTGAATAAACAAGAGGGTGTAATATCCGTTCGTTGAACGAAACGGCGAATTTGAATCAATAATAATTCTGCTGTCTCATTCTCGAAATGTTGAGAGGTCCTTCGGGTATGACGGAGATCTGATCGAGCGAGAGACCCGTGCCGATAGCGACGCAGTCGACCGCTTTCTTCGCAACTCTCGTCTTTATACCCGTGACGTTTGCGATGAGCTTGTCAAGTCCGTAGAGAAGGCTGCCGCCTCCGGTCATAACGATACCGTTGTAGAGGATATCCCCGATAAGCTCCGGCGGCGTACGTTCGATAACGCTGCACACGGCGTCGATCACCGCTTTTATCGGCTCGACAAGGGCGAGCGGCATATCTTCAGAGGATATACGCACGACCTTCGGAAGCCCGCGGACAAGGCAGCGTCCTTTAACGTCGATGAATCTCGGCTCTTCTCTGCCCCAGACACCACCGACTTTGACTTTTATCTCTTCGGCGGTCCTCTCACCGATAGCTACGCTGTACTGTCTTCTTACAAATCTTATTATCGCTTCGTCGAATTTGTCGCCCGCGATCTTTATTGATTCCGATACGACGACGCCGCCGAGAGAGATCACGGCGATATCCGTCGTTCCGCCCCCGATGTCGACGATCATGTGACCGTTCGGGCTTGATATGTCGATACCCGCGCCGATTGCCGCGGCGACAGGTTCTTCTATAAGATAAGTCTTCTTTGCTCCCGCCTGATTTGCGGCGTCGATTACCGCTCTCTCTTCGACTTCGGTGATACCGCTCGGCACGCAGATTATAACTCTCGGCTGCCAGAAGTTCACGGAGCCGCAGGCGCGTTTTATAAAATGCTGTATCATTCTCAGCGTCACTTCGTACTGGCTGATAACGCCGTCGCGAAGAGGTCTTATCGCGATTATATTACCCGGTGTTCGCCCGAGCATCTGCTGGGCTTCTCTGCCGATCTTGAGAATGTTTCCGGTATCGCGGTCTATCGCAACGACGGAAGGCTCTTTCAGAACGATGCCTTTGCCTTTGACGTAGACCAGTACCGTGGCAGTACCGAGGTCTATCCCTATATCCTTTCGCATTTTTACTCCCATCAAATTATCGCTGTTTATATTATTCCCGGTCAGAAGATGAATACAAGATATAAATATGTATTTTATATTCTATCACAACAGCGCGTTTTTTGCAACAGTAAATTTGACAAAAATCTAAAATCATTTCTCAAAAAACTTTCAAAATACATATTCTCTTCACAAAAGTATCACTTAAATGGTATATAATCCTGAATGTAAATAATAAACAACGGAGGTAATGTATTTTGATCGAAGTCAAAAATCTGACGAAGAATTACGGCGCCATCACCGCTGTACGCAACGTCAGCTTTACTATCGAACGCGGACACGTTTACGGTCTTCTCGGACCTAACGGCGCCGGAAAATCGACCATTATGAATATCATAACGGGATGTCTTGCGGCGACGGACGGCACGGTCACTGTAAACGGTCACGACATTTATGATGAGGCAACGGCGGCAAAATCGTCGATAGGATATCTTCCCGAGATCCCGCCGCTCTATCCGGAGATGACGCCCCGCGAATACCTTAAATTCATCGCAAAGGCGAAGAAGATCCGGGACGGCGTATCCTCCGAGATCGAAAGAGTATCGTCGCTTTGCGGGATAACGGCAGTATCAGACAGACTTATAAAGACTCTTTCAAAAGGATACCGTCAGAGAGTCGGTATCGCAGGAGCACTGATCGGCGACCCGGAGATAATAATTCTCGACGAGCCGACTGTCGGACTTGACCCGCTGCAGCTTATCGAAGTGCGCGCGCTCATCTCTTCCCTCAAAGAAGATCACGCGGTCATTCTCTCAAGCCACATAATGGGCGAGATCACCGCCATGTGCGACGAGATAATCATTATGGCGCTGGGCGAAGTCGTCGCGAAAGGAACTCTTGACGAGCTTGAAGAGAGCCGCAAGGGTAAGACTGTCACCGTCATATCGAGCGGGGAATGCGGCGATATAAAAGAACTGCTCTCAACACTCGAAGGCGTCGATTATCTCGCGTCATATCCGCGCGGCAACTACGTCAAATCCGTTATAGAAACTAAAGAAGGATATGACGTGGAAGACGAAATTACAACTCTTCTCGATGCAAACGGCTACGAGATCAAAGATATGACGAGCGCGAGAGTATCGCTTGAGGATATCTTTATACGTCTGACGACCGAAGCCGCGGAAAAGGCGGCAATGGACGCGAAAGAGATCGACGCACCGGTCGACGACGATGCAAACGAAGAAACGGCAGACGCCGAGAGCGACTATCAAGACCGTTTTTCGGAAGGCGGCGAAATCGTTGATGATGAAGATCTCGACGCTGGATCAGACGACAATGACGATGACGCTCCTTCGGATGCGACGGAAAACGATGATGACACGGCTGAGAAAGGAGATGACGAAGAATGAGCGCGATATTCGAAAAAGAATTCAAAAACTCGATGCGCACGATGACAGGGCCGATATTCATTGCGTTCATGCTTTTGTGGTTCGGTATCTATGCGGCAAAGATAAACCTTTCCTACGGTTATTCGCAGTTTGAGTATACTATAGCGTCTGCGTCGTTTCTGTCGCTCATAGCGCTTCCTCTTCTGACGATGAGAACGTTCAGCGAAGAAAAACGGAGCGGTTCGGACAAGCTCCTCTACTCACTCCCGGTCAAGACTTCGTCGATCGTCATATCGAAATATCTCTCGTCTCTTGCGGTATTCGCGATACCGCTTGCGGCGGTAGCTTTTTACCCACTTATAATGTCGCAGTTCGGAAACGTATACTTCGGCACGGCGTACTCCTCACTTCTTGCTTACTTCTTCCTCGGAGGCGCGCTGATCTCGATCGGGATATTCATTTCGTCCCTCACAGAGAGCCAGGTCATAGCGGCGGTTCTCAGTCTCGGCTCCATCATCCTCGTATTCTTCATACCGGACCTCACAGACGACCTTCCGCAGACGAGCGGATTCTCGCTTATATTCCTGATAATCCTGTCTCTCATACTCTGCGCGGCGGTATACGCGCTCACGAGGAACGCCATAGCGTCCGCTGTAGTTCTGACAGTAGGCGTTGCCGCGTCGCTCATCGTGTTCATCGTTGACCGCAGCGCGCTCGAAGGGCTTGCGGTAAACTGGATCAACGTCGCCGCTCTCTTCACGCGTATGAACAACTTCTTCTACGGAAGGTTTGACATAGCATCTCTCGTATATTACGTCAGCATTACCGCTCTCTTCCTTTTCCTGACCTCTCTGGCCGTGGAAAAGAAGCGTTGGAACTGAGGGGGTGAGACCGATGAAACTTTCAAGAAAAACTCTTAAAGTCGGCACGTTCACTCTCATCACTTCAGCGATAGTTTTAGCGATAGTCATAGCGCTGAATCTGTTCGTATCGGTACTTCCCGACAGCGTAAAAGTGATCGACACGACAAAAGAAAAGATCTACACGATAGGCGACGACACGAAGGCGCTTCTCTCATCCGTTGACGATGAAGTAGAGATGTATCTTCTCGTTGAAACCGGAAAAGAAAACGAGATAACAGGCAACGTTGAAGGACTTATCGGACAGTATACCTCCGAGTGCTCAAAGATCAGCTATAAACGGATTGACCCCGTTCTGAATCCGAATTTCAGCGGCAAGTATACGGAAGAGACGCCGAGCGCGAACTCCGTGATAGTCGTCTGCGGCGAAAAGAGCCGCGTTATTGACGGCGCTACCTGGAGAATGTATGAAACGGACCAGGGCAGACTGACGTCCGCTCAGTACGAATCTTATGCAAGTATGTACAGTATGTACGGTCAGTCGTTCAGCGCAACGGAGCTCTTCATGGGCGAGACAAATCTCACCGGAGCGCTCTCATACGTCACCTCTGACGTCACGTCAAAAGTGTATTTTCTCACCGGTCACGGCGAGCAGGAAATAGACTCGAACTTCAAGGCGATCCTTGACGACGCGAACGTGGAATCGGACAGCTTGAATCTTCTGACGGGCGACGGCGCGATACCGGACGACTGCACGATGATATTCATCAACTATCCGTCCGCCGATATTTCCGCCGACGAGACGGAAAAACTCTTCGCGTTCCATGAAAACGGCGGTCACATCTTCCTTACGACTTACGTCGAGTATTATCAGAACGAAGCTGAGCCGAACCTTGCGTCCCTTGCGGCAAAGGCGGGAATGAAGAGCGTCGACGGAATGGTGTTCGACGGAGATTACTCGCACTTCCAGTCTTATCAGTACAATATAATGCCGTCCCTCTCCGATATGTGTCCTGCGGAACTTGCGACGGATTCGGCGCTCACCTACTTCCTTCCCTACTCGCACGGTATAGTCGAGGCGGGAGGTACGGCGTCGACGTTTATGCCGATCCTCGTGACGTCAAGCGATTCATATATCAAGCACGACATCTACAACGTTCAGTCTCTTGAGAAAGAGGAAGGAGACACCGACGGACCGTTCAACGCCGCGGCGGTATCGACTCTTGACAACGGCGCGACGTTCACCTGGTTCGCATCCCCCTCGTTCACGGACAGCAGAGCCGATTACGGCGGAAACTCAGCGCTGTTCAAAGCCATTATCAAATGGACTTGCACCGGTGAAGAATCCGTTTCGGTATCCCCGAAAGTAATGTCGAGCGAAGACCTCGTTCTCAACGAAAACCAGATCAACCTGTGGAGAACCGTTATGGAAGCGATAATTCCTCTCGCGGTACTCGCCGCGGGCTTTGCGGTATGGTTCTCGCGCAGACGGAAGAGGTGAGCGGCGTGACGAAGAAGACTCTGATAACGTCCGTAATACTGCTCTCTGTCCTCGCGCTGCTGATAGTCGGTTATTCCGTTCTGAAAAACAAAGGAACCGATGAAGCAAATGATACTTCTCAAGACACGAAAGATACGACCGTATACGTCACTTCGCACGACGCATCGGACGCCGTGAAGTTCTCGTATGAAAAAGACGGCGTCACAGTATCGTTTGCAAAGGACGCGAACGGGACATGGCATTTTGCAGAAGGCGACGACTTCCCTCTCGATCAGACGCCGATATCAAATATGATAAACGCCGTCTCAAGACTCGCATCTTCCCGCCGCGTTGAAGGCGGAGACGTCTCGGAATACGGTCTTGACAACCCGTCGCTTTCACTCTTCGCCGAATTTTCTGACGGTACCGACGTCTCGCTTGCCGTCGGCATAAAGAACGAATTTGCAAACGGGATGTATCTTGAGAACACCGCTACAAAAGAGGTTTACATCGTCGAAAGCACGTTTACGGACGTATTCGACAAAGAAAGAGACGATCTCATTAAGATCGACACTTTCCCTCTCTTTGACACGGAAGACGTCGTTTCAATGAAGATCACTGACAAAGACGGAAACGAAAACGTCGTGACGGACGAAGTGTCGCTTGACGACTGCGTGTCGCTCTTCACATCTCTCACGTTCAACAACGAGTATCTTGCATACTCTGCCGACGGAGGGGAAAGCGACTTCGGTCTCTCGGCTGTAAACGGCGCATCCGCCGTCATCACTTACAAAACGACTGTCACCGTTACGAACGAAGACGGAACGACTTCCGACGCCGAGACCGAGAGTACCTACACGCTCTGTTTCGGAAACAAACACACGGTAAGCGCGACCGGCGAGAACGGCGAAGTCTCTGAGGAGACGTACGTTTATTACACGACCCCCGGAAACAGTATCATATATTCCGCGAATGAAGCGATCTACGAGGAACTGATGCGTTACGCCGCGTACAGCGCTCCCGATAGCGGAGAATAAACAAAATAACTGAGGTGTATTATGATCTTCGACAAAATATCAAATCTTGCTTTTTATAAGAAATTCGACGAACGTTTCTCCGTCATTATAGACTTTCTGAGTGAAACGGACGTCGACGCGCTCGAGCCCGGAAGCTATCCGCTTCCCGAGGGTATTTTCGCAAACGTTTCCGAATACGCTCCGCTGAAGGATGATTTCTGCTACGAGGCTCACCGCAAGTACGCAGACCTTCAGTATCTGCACAGCGGCAACGAGTTTATCGAGTGGATGCCGCTCGACGAGCTGACGGACGCATCGGAGTACAACGATGAAGCGGACTTTCTCGGAACGACGAGCGAAGGGAAAACGAAGCTGACGCTCTCCGTCGACGCGGGAAGTTTTGCGTACTTTGCTCCGTGCGACGTACACCGTCCGGGCAAATTCAGGAAAGCTGAAAAAGTCAAAAAGATAGTATTCAAAATTCCGGTTAAAGAGTAAAAATCAAAAAGCTGAAAGGATGGTCCTTTCAGCTTTTTGTTTTAGTAATTGAAACACGTTTTTTTCTCTTTTCGTTTATCAGCTTGTTAACCTCCGCTCCTGCGAGGAGGATAAGTATACAAAAGTACATCCAGAGCATCAAAAAGACGATTGCGGCAAGGCTTCCGTAAAGATACGAGAACTTCGGGAACGCCTCGAAATAGAGCGAATAGAAGAACGAGAAGAGTATCCATCCGAGCGCGGCAAGCGCGGCTCCCGGGAACTGGCGCGTAAGCTTTACTTCCGGAGTCCGCCTCTCCCATTTGAAGAAAGGCGACGTAAACGCTCCGCGCGCCACGAGATAGTAAAGGAGCGAGAAAAAGAGAGTAAACAGGAAGAATATGATAACTTCCTTATACCTTATGAACATCGGCACCTCTCCGATCGACGAGGTCATAGCGTCCTTGAGATATTTCCCGAAGACGAGCGCAACGAGGGCGGCGACGATCACTATGATAAAGAGCGCGGTATAAAGGACCGATTTTATTATCCGCACGAGCGCAGATCCGCCGCCGCGCTTTCCGTAGACCTCGGACACGCCGTTCACGACGGCGTTCAATCCTCGTGAGGACGCCCAGAGCGTACTGATCGCGGCGGTCGAAATGAGCGGGAGCGCGTCGCGATCGGTGACGTCGGAAACCACGACGTCAAATATTTCAAGCGTCGATTCGGGAAGCGCTGCTCTTGCGACCGAGATAAGATCGTCTGTCAGCTCGGGGAACGCCGCTCTTGCGATAGCCACAACGAGCATTATAAAAGGGATGGCGGAGATGCAGATAAAAAACGACGACTGCGCGGCGAACAGAGGGAGTCTGTCCGCGGACAGGAGCGATATTATCTTTTTTATCCTTGAAAACGGCGCCGCCGCAATAACTTTACTTTTCATTGATCTCTCCGTCGGTTTTTATCAATAGATATATGATATATTATATTTGTGAATAAATCTTCTTATCCCGGGTTATTGACTGAAATTAAAAGATTTGATAAAATATAAATAACAAAATTGCGAGGTAAGTCTATGTTTTATATCGGCTGTCATCTGTCGGTCTCCGGCGGGTATGAGAATATGGCGAAGGAAGCGATATCGATAGGCGCGAACACTTTTCAATATTTCACGAGAAACCCCCGTGGCTCGTCCTCAAAGGAGCCGACTCCGGAGGACGTCGCAGCGATGGTAAAAATAATATCGGAGAACTCTTTCCACGCGCCTCTCGCGCACGCGCCGTACACATACAATCCGGCGTCAAAGGACGAACATATAAGGGAATATACCGCAGAGGCGATGGGAAAAGAACTTCGCTTCCTCGAGGCGATACCGGACGCGCTCTACAACTTCCATCCGGGTTGTCACGTCGGTCAGGGGACAGACGTCGGTATCGGTTTTATAGCGGATATGCTGAACTCCATCATCCTCCCGGAACAAAAAACGACGGTCCTTCTTGAGACTATGGCGGGCAAGGGCTCCGAAATCGGCTCCCGCTTTGAAGAACTGAGGGAGATCATCGACCGTGTTGAGGAATCCAAAAGGAATAGAGTCGGAGTGTGTCTCGACACCTGTCACGTGAGCGACGCGGGATACGACATCGCCGCAGACCCGGACGCGGTATTTACGGAATTTGACAAAGTCGTAGGGCTTGACAGACTTCGCGCGATACATATAAACGATTCAAAAAATCCGCTCGGCGCGCACAAGGACCGACACGAGAAGATCGGCGACGGTTATCTCGGCATTGATGCGTTCCGGCGAATCATCAACTGCGGCGCCGTGAAAAGCCTTCCATTTTATCTTGAAACGCCGTGCGACCTTGAAGGATACGCAAGGGAGATAGCGCTCTTAAAATCTATGCGTGAGGAATAAAATGATATACAGAATTACAGACAACAACCAGATCGAACACATCACAAAGGACTGGGACAACAATTTCGTAAAGATATGTCTCGAGGGCAGGATCGGCGAGATATACGCGCCGGCGGAAAAGCACCCGGAATCAGTAATGTTCCGCGTGAACGAGATAATCCTTTTCGGAGGAACGCCGGACCGAGAACTGGCAAGTTACTACCCCGAAACTTACAAAACTCATTTCGCTCTTATGAGCGCAAAGGGCGACTCTCCCGAATGGTACTCACTTATCGAAGAAGTTTACGGTGATAAGGCGACAAGGATAACAAGATACGCAACAGAGATAGACTCGATCGATCTGTTCGACAAGGAATATCTCTCATCCGTCGCCGCTGATCTGCCGGACGGCTACGAAACTGTACCGATCGACGAAAAGTTATATTACGCTTGTCAGGTCGACCCCGACTTTTCGGACTTCGTGGCGCAGTATCCGACGTATGAAGATTTCAAGGAACACGGGATCGGTTTCATCTGTCTTTACAACGGAGAGCCGGCGTCCGGTATCTCTTCGTTTGCGGATTATGAGGGCACGATAGAGCTTGAGCTCGCAACAAAACCCGCACACCGCAGACGCGGACTTGCCGCCGCGGTTTCGGCGCGCATCGTCCTTGAATGTATATCCCGCGGACTCTACCCTTCATGGGACGCCGCGAATATTTCGTCCCTCAACCTCGCCTACAAGTTCGGATATCATCTCGACCACGAGTATACCGCTTATGAGATAGAGGGATATGGAGAATGAACGCTTCATAGCGGGACTCCGTCCCACACCCTGCCAAAGGGACAAGTCCCTTTGGAAACCCATAAAAGAGACCCGCGAAAACGCTCACGTTTTCGCGGGTCGTATTTTTCTCGTGTCGTCGCAGGCGACACATATCGCGCGCGAAGCGTATATCGAATACGAGCGGAGCGAAGTATATATCGAATTTGCGAAGCAAATATATCGCCCTTCTCCCCCCGCGGGTCATTCTGAGCGTCAGGTGCAAAGCACCGCAGTCGAAGAATCCCTTCAGCATTTACTGATTAATTATACCCGCAAATAAGTTCATCGTGCCCTACTTCCTTCTGCTCGGGAGATACGAGAACCCTTTCAATGTGAGAGATCTCCGGCTGAGCGGGGCTGATCATGCCGTATTCGG
>JAFXNX010000217.1 GCA_017529175.1 Clostridia bacterium | reverse complement strand
GGAGCGGCGCTGTTCGCGGCGATCGAGCTTGCAAAGCGCCCCGAAAACCGCGGAAAGACTATCGTCGCGCTCCTCCCCGACAGCGGAGACAGATACTACTCCACGCCTCTGTTCACTGAATGATAAATAATATGCGAGGCTCTGCCTCGCGCACCGCAAAAGGGACGATTTTTGGGCTCCGCCCAAACTCGCCAAAGGGACAAGTCCCTTTGGAAACCCTATATAAGAACTCCCGAAAACGCGAGCGTTTTCGGGAGTTGTGTTTATTTTAGCAGTCATAAAGGCAAAGGGAACAGGTTTATGCGTTCAATAATTTAGGTCCGTCCGTACAAATACGAGTTCATCGTATTTTTTATCAAAAAGGGTATCGTTCTCCTTATAAATCTCTATGACGAACTTATCCTTTGAATATGAAATACTGCCGGTGAACAGGATATCGGATTCGTTGACGACATTGTTTTCTGTATATTTTACCCCTTCAACGTATCTGTTCCTCGTACCCAGAAAAAAACTGACCGTCTCGCCGTCAACTTCGGTCGTCGCAGTCGCCTTGCTTACGTCTATCGGCACATAATAATCTATTCTCGGCTCTTCACATACCCACGTCGATCCCGGATGGTTGTACGGCGCGTATTTCTCGGCATTGTTTATCCATGCGACCTTTGAAATTATCACAGCAGACAGAATTATCACGGGAACTGCAACGGCGCATATTATTATCAATGTTTTCTTTTTCATAACAACTCTTTTTTTGCTGAATATGATTGATTTACTATGATCTTGCTTGTATTATATCATTGTTTGATCGGATTTCAATGAACTTTCCTATAGAAAATTGTAAAGCCCGGAAGTATTTTCGGGCTTCTTTTATCCGGGTTTCCAAAGGGATTTTTCCCTTTGGCGGGTTTCAGGGCGGCGCCCTGATGTCGTCAGTCCTCGAACTGTTTTATAAGTACCGAGTATCTTGTCGCGTAAGCATCGTTGATAAGCGTTTCGCGGTCGAGCTTTTCCTCTTGCGCGAGAACGCGGTCGAGCGTCGGGCTCGTCCTCGGATGGCGGGGGGTAAAGACCGTGCAGCAGTCCTCGTAGGGAAGGACTGAGGTGTCGAACGTGCCTATTTTTCTCGCTATTGAGACGATCTCATCCTTGTCCATACCGATGCAGGGACGGAAGACGGGTCCGTCGCTCACGACGTCCGTCACGCACAGCGCCGGAAGCGTCTGACTTGCCACCTGCCCGAGACTCTCGCCGGTGATTATCGCCGGAATATCGAATTCCTTTGCCAGCTTCACCGCGAGGTCCATCATAAAGCGTCGAAGAAGGAGCGTGAAGTAGTCCTCGTCGCAGGTGTCGCGCAGAACTTCCTGTATGTGAGTAAGAGATATCACGTGGACTCTGATGCGTCCCGTGTACTCCGTCAGCTCTTTTGCAAGAGTCATCACCTTTTCGCGCGCAAGCTCGCTCGTGTAAGGAAAGCTCTCAAAGTGGAGGGCGTCGACGAACATACCGCGCTTCGCCATCATGTAGCCCGCAACAGGGGAGTCGATACCGCCCGAGAGAAGCAGGAGTCCGCGCCCGGAGCTTCCCGGAGGGTTGCCTCCCGCGCCGCGCTCCTGTCCCGCGTGGATGTACGCCCATTTTTCTCTGACTTCGACCCGCACCTCGACTTCGGGATTGTAAAGGTCGACCTTTAAGTGCGGCGCGACGGAAAGAACGGCGCCTCCGACTTCTGCGCCGATCTCGGGAGAGGTCAGCGGGAAGTGCTTGTCGCTTCGCTTCGCGGAACATTTGAAAGTCTTAACCCCGCGAAGCTTTTCGGGAAGGTACTCCTTCGCCACGCGGATGATGTCTTCCATGTTCTTTTCCGCGCAGGCGGCGACCGTGACGCCCGAAAAACCGAAGACGCTCTTTGCCTGCTTCAGCATCTCGTCTATCTCGGAATCGGTTATATCGTCGTCCTGCGGCTCGATCAGTACGGTGCTCTGGCTGTAGGAAACTTTGAAGTTTCCGACGTGATTCGCGCGCCGTCTGACTTCCTTGAGAAGCATCGATTCAAAGCGCGATTTGTTCGCGCCTTTCAGTATTATCTCACCGTACTTGCAGAGTATTATCTTCTTCATAAATCACCTTTTTGTCGTCCGTTGTTTTGTTTGGCGCCATGATCTTTTCGATAAAGCGCTTTCCCCTCTTTGTCGATACAAGAGCGAAAGCGGCGGCGGCGCCGGAGAGATTAAGTATGTAGTCGTCTATATCGAGAGAGCCCGTGCGAGTAAAGAACTGCAGAGTCTCTATCGTGAAAATGATCGCGGTCATAACGATCAGGAAACGCGGCCATTTTTTGCATTTTTTGAAAAGCGCGGGAAGAAACAGGGCAAAAGGCGCGAGCGCGGCTAAATTGCCGAGTATGTTGATAATAAAAAATCCCACGCTGTACCGTCCGTTCACAAGCGCCTTCGTCTGTCTTACTATCATCCTGAACGGCACGAGATTCGCCTTGTGCTCAAAGTATTCCGAAAGAGTAAAACCGCTCTCCGACGCGTTGACGCTTCTGCCGAAATAATCGTCGAAGATTGTGAAATTGAGGAGCAGAAGAACGTAGAGCGCAAAAATAATGATGAGCGCTTTTCGCATAATCGCGCCCTGCTTTTCGGGATACGCTCCGGCTGCGAAATATGCGCCGAGGTAAATCGCTGCGGATATAACGAGCGCAAGCGTTACCTGAAGCGGCGGCGACGGATGGCGGAGAAAATAAAGGCAAATTACGCCTGCAAACAAGAGCGCCGATACTGTAAAGCACGCCGCCGCGCGGCGGCGGTACGCCCTTCGCCCGCTTGTCATTCCAGTTCCCATTTGAGACTTCTCTTGAACATGGATGAGAGCTCCGACTTCGGCTCCGTTCCGTTGTAAAGAATGTTGTATACGGCGGTGCATATCGGAAGGTCGACGTTGTATCTGTCTTTCAGCACCATCATCGCCTTGACCGTATAGTACCCTTCGGCGAGCGCGCCGAATTTTTCACCTTTGACGAACATTTCTCCGAACGCCCTGTTGTGGCTGTGCTTGGAAAAGAGAGTCGCCTCGTAATCGCCGAGCAGACAGAGCCCGTAGGCGGAGAGCTCGTTTCCTCCCATCGCCTTGATGAGGCGCGCGACCTCTCTCGTTCCGCGCGACATCAGCGCGCCTTTGAGCGTCGTCATATTATAGCCGTCGAGCATTCCCGCGGCGATGCCGAGTACGTTCTTCGCCGCGCCCCCGATCTCGCTTCCGATGAGGTCGGTGCCGTAGTAGAAGCGGATGAGGTCGCTCGAAAAACTCCCCACGAGCGAGAGTTTGAGCTCGTCGTCGTCGCTGTCGATGACCATGCAGTTCGGAACGCCCTTGTAGAATTCCTGAACGTGTCCGGGACCGAGCCAAACGGCGACGCGGCACGACGAATCGATGAATTCTCCCACGACTTCGGAAAGACGCTTTCCCGTGGAGATCTCGATACCTTTCATGCAGAGTACGAACTTTTTGTTTTTCAAGTCCAGCTCCGAGAGCTCGCCCATAAGAGAGCGGAGCCCCTGGCACCCGATGCTGATTATTATCGTTTCGGCGTCCGATATGACCGATTTGTCAGTCGACAGCTTCGTCGTGTCGGAGAGCTCGAGCAGGTCGTTGCGCCTCTCTTTCAGAAAGCGGATCATTTCGGGCGCGTCCGCGAGCCCGTAGATCGTTACGTCGTGACCTATTTTATCAAGGTAATATGCAATAAACGAGCCCCAGCGCCCGCACCCTATCACGGTGATCTTCATACCATTCCTCCGTGGAAGATTTATCGTTTATTTGTTTTTTGCCGCTTCGCATCGCGCCGCCGCCGCAAGGATGCCGAGCTTTCCCGCTTCAAACGTCAGACCGCCCTGCAAAAACGCCGTGTACGGCGGACGGAGCGGACCGTCGGCGGAGAGCTCGATCGACGAGCCGCCCACGAACGCGCCCGCCGCCATAACGACGGGGTCGGCGTATCCGGGCATCGCCCACGGCTCGGGAGAGACGTAAGAATCTACGGGAGACGCGGACTGTATACCGCCGCAGAAACCGACGAGCCCTTCCGGCGTCTTGAGACTGACAGTCTGTATTATATCGTATCTTTTCTCAAACAGAGAAGGAGACACCTCATAGCCGAGAGACGAGAAGACGTAAGCGGCGAAGTGAGCGGTCTTCAGCGCCTGCGCGACGACGTGAGGCGCCATGAAAAGCCCGCGGAGCATATTTCTGTTCTGACCGAGTGAGGCTCCCGCTTCCGTTCCGATGCCGGGAGAGCAGAGTCTGTAGCCGCAAAGCTCGACGGCGCGGGGAGTGCCGACGATATATCCGCCGGTGTCCGCCATGCCGCCGCCGGGATTCTTTATAAGAGAACCGACGATGAGATCGACTCCCGCCGACGCCGGCTCGCTCGTTTCGCAGAACTCGCCGTAGCAGTTGTCAACGACGACGAAAACGTCTCGCTTTGCCCGTTCTCTGACGGCTTTTGTGATATTTCCTATCTCGGCAACGGAAAGGGTTTTCCTGCCGAGATATCCTTTTGATCTTTGGATAAATACGACTTTGAGACTGTCCCCTGCGCACTCGAGGGCGGATATTACCGCGCTCATGTCGACGTCGCCGTCCTTGAGCGGCACTTCGCGGTACTTCACGCCGAAATCGGCAAGAGAACCGTCGCCGCTCTTTCCCGTCGTTCCGATGACGTCGCCGAGAGTGTCGTAGGGCGCGCCGGTAACGGACAGAAGCGTGTCGCCCGGGCGAAGGAGTCCGAAGAGCGCTATCGTCAGAGCGTGAGTCCCGCAGATGATCGCGGGGCGCATAAATCCCGCGTCTGCGCCGAAGACTTTTGCGGCGATCCTGTCTATCGCGTCGCGTCCCGCGTCGCCGTAGCCGTAGCCGGTCGAATCGTGAAGCATCGCCTCGGAAACGCGCTCTTCGCGGAACGCGTCGAGAACTTTTTCGGTGTTCGCCGATGCGACGGAGTCGATATATTTGAATACTTCCGACAGCTCGCGCTCGGCGCGGTCGCCGAGGAGCCGCAGTTTTTCGGGTATCTGCATAATTGATTATATGTCCTTTCGGAACTGTTTTTGACTATTATACATCCGTATTTTAAAAAAGTAAATAGAAACGGCACATAGTGGCGTATTAAGCATTTATTGCCTGATCTGTCCGGCGTCCGTCCGGGAAGAATAAATATGAAAACGAATCCCGGAGGCAGACGATGAAAAGCGATGAAAAAAAGTATTCGTTCGATGAAAACGATCCGTTTGAAAGTATGCCGCTTCGCCTTATGATGCTTGTGCAGGTCAGATGCGAGGCGCTGAAAAACTACAACGCTCTGGACGTCGGGCGCAAAGCGGCGATAGAGGACAAGGCGAGAGCGGCGTCGTGCCGCATCGAGAAGGAACGGCTTATCGACGCCGTCGAACGCGGTGACTTTTCCTGACGCGGCTTGAATATTTTACGGGACCCTTCGCGAATACGCGGAGGGCCTTCCTTTATCGCGCCGCTCTTAACCCGCTATCAGAGTTTTGAGAAGGGAAAGGTCCATGATAGAGATATTTCCGCTGCAGTCGATGTCCGCGTTCAGGACGTATATGTCTTTTTCGGTCCCCGCGATATACGCCTTAAGGAACGAGATGTCTTTCATATTCACGATACCGTCGCCGTCCGCGTCTCCGGTCACGACGCTCTCAAGAGAGGTACAGCCGTTGAAGGCGTCTTCTCCGAGCGCGCTGAGACTATCCGGCAGTTCGACCGACGAAAGACGGGAGCATCCCGAAAAGCAGAAGGCGCCGACGGATACGACGCCCCGTCCGGGATCGAGCGTCTCGAGAGAGGTACATCCTTCAAAAGCGAATTCTCCTATAGTAACCGTGCTGTCCGGTATGGCGACTGAGGTAAGAGACGCGCATCCCTCGAACGCGCATTTTGATATCTTAGTTACGTCCTGCCCTATTTCGACTTCTTCGAGGGCTTCGAGGTATGCGAAGGCGTATGTTCCGACAGAAGTCACACCGCCTCGATCTTTATTTTTACAATGTCTGACGTGTAGTTGCTCCACGGCAGCCTTTCGGTGGCGAGGTTTTCCATCGCGCCGCTTCCGGACACCGTCAGAACGTTCGTTTCCGTATTGAACGTCCAGTTCACGCCGTTGCCGCACGGACCTGAGACGGTCTGCGCCGCGGCGGGAAACGGGATAAGAGCGAAGGTCAGAAAAACAAGTGACAGTAATAATGTGACGATAATTGCTTTTTTCACAGCGAGGCTCCTTTCTGTATGTCTGACGATCGCAGTCATCTTTATCTTACCATATCGCGGTAACAATGTAAATACTTTAAAAATAATATCTAAATTAATAATTTTTTAAAAAAAGTATTTATTTTTCAAAAAAAATATATTATAATATGAAATATATAATGGCATATTATGCCGTTCGGATACAAAAAATATTTTTTACATAGGAGATGCGGACATGGAAAAGAAAGAAAAGAAAAGGTATGAGATCGTTGTGGCGGGTTGCCAGCTCGCCATTATCACGGACGAGAGAGAGGAGTTCGTAAACTCCATCGTCGAAATGCTTGACCGCGAGATACGCGAGGTCACCGCGGCGACGAAGAGAAGCTCTAACCTCGACGCGGCTATCCTTTGCGCTATCGAGTACTACAGCGAGAAGGTGAAAGCGGAAAAGAGAGCGAGAAACCTCGAGGCGCAGATATCTCTTTACGACGCAAATCTCAGACGCTTCCGCGACGAGAACAACGCTCTTCGCGAGAAGCTCAAAGAGGCGGGCATAACGCTCGAGGAGAAAGAAGCGGAAGTCGAAGAGCCGAAGGCGGAAAAGCCCGCTAAGAAAGAAGCTCCCGCGAAGAAGGAAGCTCCCGCAAAAGCGCAGAGCGCGCCGAAGGAAGAGAAAAGCGCGCAAATGCCTCTTGAAGGCGCGGAAAAGGACGAGGCGAGAGCCGCGAGACTCCGCACCATAGAAGAGCTTCTCGGAAGAGGGCAGAAGAAATAAATCTCTTTGAGAGGTAATATGAAAGAAGATATGAGGCGTCGCCTGCCGGAGCTTCTCGCCCCGGCGGGTTCGCCCGAAGCGCTCGACGCCGCAATAGAAGCGGGGGCGGACGCGGTATACTTCGGCGCGTCGGACTTCAACGCCCGCATGAGGGCGAAGAATTTTACGGAAGCGGAGTTTGCCTCTGCGCTTAAAAAATGCGCGGAGTACGGAGTCAAGACCTACGTCACTCTGAACACCCGTTTACGCGACGCCGAGCTTTCATCCGCGCTTGACGTCGCAAAGAACGCGTACCTCGAAGGCGCGTCGGCGCTCATTGTCGCTGACGCGGGACTTGCGCGGGAGATAAAGCGCGCCATACCGCCGCTTGAGCTTCACGCGAGCACGCAGATGTCCGGACATTCCGCCAAAGACGCCGGGGCGTTTTACAAAATGGGGTTTTCCCGAATGGTCTGTCCGAGAGAGATGACGCGTCGGGAGATCGAAGCCCTTTGCGAACAGTCTCCGATAGAGATCGAAATGTTCATCCACGGAGCGCACTGCGTTTCGTTTTCCGGTCAGTGCCTCATGAGCTACGCGCTCGGCGGCAGGAGCGGTAATCGCGGAATGTGCGCCCAGCCGTGCAGACTTCCGTACAAAGCGGAAGGAGTCGCGTCATCTCATCCGCTCAGCCTCAAGGATATGTGCCTTGCGGGAAGTATCGGTGAGCTTATAAATACGGGCGTTGCGTCCCTCAAGATCGAGGGCAGACAGAAGAGCGCCGATTACGTTTACGGCGTCGTTAAGACTTACAGACGCCTTCTTGACGAAAGACGCGGCGCTGCGCCCGACGAGATAATGCGCCTTCGCGAGCTTTTCAGCCGCGACGGATTCACCGACGGTTATCTTAAAAGCTCATACCGCGGGATGCTCGGTATGAGGGATGAGGACGACAGGACGGCGAACTCCGGCTTTTCGGGACTTAAAAAGAAAATACCGCTCGACATGTCGCTTAAAGTAAAGACCGGATGCGCTCCGTCGCTTTCGGCAACTGACGGCGCAAGGAGCGTTACCGTATACGGTGATGCGGCGTGTCTCCCGAGGGATTCGGGAGTCGCGATGACGTATGACGCCGCAAAAGACAAGGCGTCGCGCCTCGGAGGGAGCGCTTTCGTTCTGCACTCGTTTGAGGCGGATATCGACGATGACGCTTACTTCACGCTGTCACAGCTCAACTCATTGAGAAGGAGCGCGGTAGAACGTTTGGCTTTTCCGGAAGAGAGAGGCGATACGGACGTCGCCCCTGTGACAAAGGCGCGTTTTACGAAAATAGACCCCGGTGAGCGGCGGTTCTCCGCGGAGTTTTCCCGCGCGTCGCAAATACCTGACGAGGCGTACGGATTTTTCGACACGATATACGTTCCGCTCTGCGACGCCGGCTCCGCCGACGGAGAGAGGATATGCTTATTTTGCGATCCGCTGACTTACGGCGCGGAATATGCCGGTCTTGCCTCGCGCCTTGCGGGATATAAAGGAAAAGTCCTGGTACACGGTTTCGGTCAGGCGTCGGCGGTAAGGGAAGCGGGAGCGATGCCCGCAGCGTCGTTCAGATTCAACGTCACGAATTCAGCCGCCGCGTCCGCGGTGCTCGAATTCTGCGACGAAGTTACGATATCGCCCGAAGCGCCTTCCGCGCTCTGCCGCGATATCGACGGAAAAACGTCCGTTATCGTTTACGGCAGGATCCCGCTGATGCACACGGAAAGATGCGTCATCTCGGACGGCGGTAGCGTCTGTCCTTTCGGCGGGAACGGCGGAAGGATCTATCCTATGCAAGAAAAGCGGGCGGGGCGCGGCGCGGGAAAAGCGTGCGACGGAGTTATCTGTTCCGGCTTGCTGACAGACAGGACGGGCGCGTCTTTTCCGGTAAAGGGCCTTGCGGACTGTTCAAACGTGATATACAACAGCGTGCCGGTATATATGGCGGATAAAATGCGCTCTCTTGAAGGCTCGCTTGCCGATACATATCACTTTATTTTCACCGTTGAAACAAAAAAAGAGTGCGCTGATATCATAGAAGCATACAAAAGCGGCGACGCTCCGCGCGACGCGTCGCTTGTCAGAAGGATAAAATGAGCGCGCAGAGAGGCGGACAGATCATGGAGATCACGGTAAGATTCAAAAAACTTCGCGAAGGAGCAAAAGTCCCGCGCTATGCGACGCCGGGGTCCGCGGCGTGCGATCTTTGTTACGCAGGAGATGATCCCCTCGTGATCGCCGCGGGGGCGACGGCGCTCGTTCCGACCGGGATCGCGATATCGCTCGGCAAATGCGACGTCGCGGCGTTCATTTACGCAAGGAGCGGACTTGCTTCGAAACGCGGAATTGCTCCCGCAAACTGCGTCGGAGTGATCGACAGCGATTACAGAGGCGAGATAATGGTCGCGCTTCGCAACAGTTCGGCGGAGGATTTCACGGTCGCGCCCGGAGACAGGATAGCGCAAATGGTGATATCCCCCGTCATATCGGCTCGCTTTGAAGAAGCGGACGAACTCGATGAAACGGATCGCGGAGCGGGCGGATTCGGGTCGACGGGTAAGTGAGCGGCGCGTGCGCCGCAACTAATTTCGCCCGCGAAAGCGCGCGAGCTAAATTGACCTTCGGTCAGCTGAATTCGCTTTGCGAGTTATATGGGCGAATTAAATCTATCCTGCAGGGATAATTCATCTGTTCCCGCCTGTCATCCCGAGCGGAGCTTTGCAAGAAGCGAAACCGAAGGACCCCTTTGACAACAGGTAACGGGATCGGAAATTAGGAATCAGGAGTTAGGAGTTAAGGTGAAAAAGATCATTTTGGCGTCGAAGTCGCCGAGGCGCGACGAGATACTGACGATGGCGGGAATACGGCACGAGGTCATCGTGTCCGACGCCGACGAGAGTCTTGAGGAAGATTTTTGCGCCGCGGACGCGGCGCGCGAAATATCCAAAAGAAAAGCGCTTGCCGTTCTGAACGTGACGTCTGGCGAGCGCGTGATAATAGGAGCCGACACGGTCGTCGAAAACCTCGGCGAAACGTACGGAAAACCGGCGGACGCAGACGATGCGAAAAGAATGCTCGAGGCGATGTCCGGAGGACATCACTTCGTTCACACCGGGATCACTGTGACGGACGGTGTCCGCACGGTAAACGAATGCGTCACGACGGAAGTGTTTATGAGACGTCTGTCGGAGGAAGAGATAGAAGGATACATTAAAAGCGGAGAGCCGTTCGATAAGGCGGGCGCTTACGGCATCCAGGGGATAGCCGGAGCTTTCGTCGAAAAGCTCGTCGGCGACTATTTCAACGTCATGGGACTTCCGCTTTGCAGGATAACGGAAATACTGTCGGAGTTCGGTATCGGACTTTTCGATTGAAACATACACAAAACGATTCTGAAAGGGTAAATAAATGAGTAAGAGTATAGGAATAGACCTCGGCACAGCCAATACGATAGTTTACGTCAGAGGACGCGGTATCGCGCTTCGCGAGCCGTCTGTCGTCGCGGTCGAGTCAAGGAGCAAAAGAGTAGTCGCCGTCGGTAACGAGGCGAAGCTGATGCTCGGGAAAACGCCCGGGTCGATAACGGCGGTAAGACCGCTCAAGGACGGCGTTATTGCCGAGTTCGACTACACGACGCAGATGCTCAGGCATTTTTTCAAAAAGATCTCCGGAAACACGCTGTTCAGCAGACCGAAGGTCATGATATGCGTTCCGTACGGAGTCACGGAAGTTGAAAAGAGAGCAGTACAGGACGTCACTCTCGAAGCCGGAGCGCAGAGCGTCGGACTTATCGAAGAGCCGATCGCCGCGGCAATAGGTTCGGGGCTGAAGGTCGAGTCCGCGAGAGGAAGCATGATAGTCGACGTCGGCGGAGGAACGACCGAGGTCGCCGTCACGAGTCTCGGCGGCATAGTCCTTTCGACGTCTCTGCGTACGGCGGGCGACGAGCTCGACGACGCGATCGTCTCGTATATCAAGAGAAAATACAACATACTTATCGGAGAGGTGACCGCGGAGATCCTCAAGAAGAAGATAGGCAGCGTTCATCCCGCCGCGGATCATGACACGATGGAGATAAGAGGCAGAAACCTCACAAACGGACTTCCCGCGATCATCACTGTAAATTCCGCGGAGATCAGGGAAGCGATGGGGGAACAGCTCACTCACATAATCGACTGTATCAGAACGACTCTCGAGAACACCCCTCCCGAGCTTTCGAGCGATATTTACGATAACGGGATCATGCTGACCGGAGGCGGCGCGCTGCTTGCGGGCTTCGACACTCTCGTCACGCAGGTCACCGGTATCAGATCCGTCGTCGCCAAGAATCCTCTCGACAGCGTGGCGATCGGTATCGGACACGTTATCGAAAACGATACGGAAGGCGTAAACTACAGAAACAGATATAAGGGCTTTTAATAAGCAGGAGGACTTATGCCTCATTTCGTAAAGAATAAATTCTTTATGGTGCTCGTCATACTGATGATCGTCTTCACGATCGTTCCGTCCGTTATGTCGGCGGTAGGCGCGGGAAGCTACGTCAAGAACGCGGTCAACGTTCTGCTGACTCCCGCAAGGAGTTTGTTCTCATACGCGTCCGACGCGATATCGGGATTCGTCTCGTACTTTACGGAGTTCGACAGGATAACGGAAGAGAACCGCACCTTGCGAGAAGAGCTCTCGTCCCTCAAGGAGCGTCTTTCAAACGCCGAAGAAGTCGAAAAGATGAACGAGTGGCTGTACAGATATCTTGAGTTAAGACGCGAGCATACCGATTACAAATACGTCGACTGCAAGGTCACGGGCTCCGAATCCGGCAACTATATGACCGTATTCGTCCTTGACCGCGGAACGTCGAGCGGCATCAAAAAGAATATGTGCGCCGTGACCGATTACGGCGTCGTCGGGTACGTCAAGGAAGTCGGAACGACCTGGTGCAAGGTCGTGACTCTTCTCGAGTCCGGAACTTCGATCGGAGCGTATATTCAGCGCACGGACGAGGCGGGCATCGTCGAGGGAGATTTCTCTCTCGCGCCGGAAGGGCTTTGCAAAATGCTTTACATTTCGTCGAAGTCCGACGTCAAGGAAGGCGACCGCATACTTACGAGCGGTTACGGAAGCGTTTACCCGAGAGGACTTCTCATCGGCTACGTCGAGAGATGCGAGCCGGATCAGAACACTCAGACGATCGTCGCATACGTAAGACCGTCCGAGAGACTGCGGGATATAACGAAGCTCATGATAATCACCGATTACGAGGTGGTCCCCGATGAGTGATGAAAAGAAAACGGGACGCGCGCGCTCTGTGAATACGGGCGGCGCGGCGACCCGTCCCGGACGGACGGGTCACGCGGGCGGCGTCCACTCGCAGCGCGGCGCAAGACCGAGGTATTCTCTGAGCGAATCGGAGCGCGCCGACGCCGTCAGACGAAAGCGGGAAATAAGAGAGCGGCGCTATGCCGCGACAAAGGAGAGCTATAAAAAAGTTCCGCAGCGCATGCCGGAAGAGAAAAAATTCTATCACGTCATCCTCGACAGACTGCATATGTGGCACCTCGGCGTTTCGGTAAACGTCGACAGTATCGTCAAAGGGCTCGTATGCGGGGCGCTCATCACGGTGTTCGCGCTTTTGCAGACGACAGTGTTTTCAAATCTCCGTCCGTTCGGAGCGATACCGGACCTTATGCTTCCTCTCGTTATCGCGATAGGCGTGACGGAGGGAGAACGCTGGGGCGGCGTCAGCGGACTTGCGGCGGCGTTTATCGTCGACTGTCTCGGCTCCGCGGGAATAACTCTGCTGCCGCTTCTCTACGTGCCGTGCGGATTTATCGCGGGAGTCCTCGGGACTTACTATTTCCGAGATTCGATAGTTATAAGAGGGATATACACGCTGGCGTCGGCAATACCGCGCGCCCTCTTGACCGTGATATACGTGCTCGTGACTTACAGCGGAGTCGACGCGTCGCTTATGTTCTCGAAGGTCGTATTCCCCGAGTTCATATCAACGCTGATCTTCGCGCTTCTGCCGCACGTCGCGGCGTGGTTTGCGACAAGACCGTTCCATAAGACGAGGGCGGAACGGGTAGATTAAAATTTAAGTTTATGGAATCAACAGAAAGGAGGAATCATGAAGAAAAGAGAGCATTTTGCAAGATACGTGTCTCTCGCGGTGCTGATCGTCGCGTTTTCGATAGCTTTCGTCATACGCCTCGTGAATATCGACGTCACGGGTCAGGGATACGTTGAAGATTCCTCCCGGAACAATTTCAGAAAAAGGACGGAGACGATACAGGCGCTTCGCGGCGAGATATACGACCGCAACGGAAAGCCTCTCGTGACGAACGAGTATTCGTACGACGTTTACCTTGACGCGGGCAGTCTTTCAACCGACAACGCGAAGAGGAACGGCACCATAATAGCGATCTTTGACAAGGTCAAGGAATACGGAGCGGAATCCGCGTTCACGCTTCCCGAATCGCCTTTCCTCGAGATACCGAATCAGTCGGGGACGAAGATGAACTACGAGTACAGTTCGAGCTATATGAACACCGTCTACGGCAAACGGCTCACGAAGCTGATCCTTGAGATAACCGAAGAGGAAGAGCTTCCCGAGGCGAAAGACGCGATAGAGATCCTGAAGGAGCGCTACGGTCTCGTAAATGACGACGCAGACCCGGTCTATCCCGAAGAGACCGCCAAAAAGCTGTTCCGCATAAGGATCGACATGGAGATGAAAAACTTCTCCTCCTCCGAGCCGTACACGATACTGACAAACGTCGATATGCAGCTCATCACCGGGATCGGAGAGGGCTCTCTTCGCGGAGTAAAAGTCAAGACGGTAGTCAAACGCGTCTATCAATACCCCGGCGCCGCGTCCCACATACTCGGCAGGACCGGAAAGATACAGGCGGATAAGGCGGAGCATTATAAAGAGCTCGGATATCCCGGCAACGCCATAGTCGGACTCTCGGGCGCTGAGGAAGCGTTCGAGGAGTATCTTCGCGGAGTCGACGGGGAGAAGACCGTGATCGAGGACGAATACGGAAACGTCATAGACGAATACGTATCAAAAGAAGCGATCCCCGGAAACAACGTTTATCTTACGATAGATATCGACGTTCAGATCAATGCCGAGGAGGCGCTTAAAAACAATATCGACCTTATCGTCGCAAACGCGGCGGATCGGGAGGAAGACGAGAGCTGTGTCGGCGAAGACGCCGACGCGGGAGCAATAACGCTTATCAAAGTAGGCACGGGAGAGGTCATTGCGGCGGCGACTTATCCGACGTACGACCTTGTGACTTTCGATGAAGATTACGCCACGCTCAGAGAAGACGAAAAGTCGCCTCTTTTCAACCGCGCTCTCGAAGGCACATACGCCCCGGGCTCGACTTTCAAGCCGGGCGTTGCCGCGGCGGCCCTCGAAGAGGGTATAATATCTTCTTCAACGGAGTTCGAATGCGCCGGAGTTTATCCGAGATTTGAAGAATCCGGTTTCAAACCCGCGTGCTGGATATACAATATGTACGGCGGACGCCACGGAATGCTCGCGGTGACCGAGGCGATACAGGTCTCGTGCAACTGTTTCTTCTACGAGACCGGCTACAGACTTACGATAAAGAACATGAACAAATACTGCAAGGGCTACGGGCTCGGTCAGGCGACGGGTATCGAACTGAACGAGAAGACCGGAGTTCTCGCGGGACCCGAATACAGAGAAGAGCACGGACTTGAAGCGTGGACGGACGGTCAGACGATAACCGCCGCGATCGGTCAGTCCGATAACCTTTTCACGCCGCTGCAGCTCAGCGTGTACGTTTCGACCATGATAAATCACGGCGAGAGGTACAAGGCGCATTTCCTATATCAGGTCAGATCGTTCTACACGAACGAGATAGTGAAAGAAGTCGAGCCGGAGATACTCGACAATTCGGTAACGCTTTCGGACAGCGTCGTTACCACGGTGCTCGGAGCCATGAAGAACGTGGTCGAAAACGGCTCCGCCGCGGTGGTATTCGAGAATTATCCGGTGACGATAGGCGGTAAGACGGGTACCGCGCAGGTAAGGAAAGACGAATCCGACAACGCGGTGTTCACGGCGTTCGCGCCGTTTGACTCGCCGGAAGTCGCGGCGGCATGCGTTATCGAACACGGCGCGACGGGAAGCGCCGCCGGCCACGCGGTAAGGGATACTTTCACGTCATATTTCAAACTTGACGTTCCGAAAATGTCGGACAAAACCGCGGACGGTTCCGCGAGTGAAAACGGAAATGGAAACGGCGATGAAAACAACTGATAAAAAGACGAAGACGGACGCGCGTCTTGAGGCGAAGGGGAAAGATGTGACGGAACGGATGAAAGAGATATACCCCGATTCCGTGTGCGCTCTTGAATATGAGGGCGATCCGTGGCGCCTCCTTGTCATGGCGCGTCTTTCCGCTCAGTGTACGGACGCGAGAGTGAATATCGTCTGCCGCACGCTCTTTTCGGAATTCCCGGACTGCCGCGCTATGGCGGAAGGGGATATCGGAAGGATCGAAGAGATCGTTAAGCCGTGCGGACTTTTCAGAGGGAAAGCCAAAAGCATCAAAGAGGCCTCTGAAATCATAGATTCAGAGTACGGCGGGAAGATACCCGACACGATGGAAGAACTTCTCACGCTTCCCGGCGTGGGGAGAAAGATCGCAAATCTCATCCTCGGAGACGTGTATCAAAAGGGCGGCATCGTCGCCGATACGCACTGTATGAGGATATGCGCAAGACTTGGGTTTTACGAGGAAGGAAAAAAAGACCCGCTCTACACCGAGCGCGTGATGGAGCGTTACATAGACCGATGCGAACAGAGCGGTTTCTGTCACCGCATCGTGAATTTCGGCAGGGACAGATGCCGCGCGAGAGATCCCGAGTGCGTCGGGTGTCCGCTGCGCGATCTTTGCGACAAGGCGTCGCGCGACGAAAAGAGATAATAATGCAGAAAGGCAAAAAGATATGAGTAAAAAAGAAATGAACTGCCGTCTCGGCAGAGTCGGAGGACAGGCGGTCCTCGAGGGCGTCATGATGAGGAGCGGGGACAATATTTCCCTCGCTGTCAGAAAAGACGACGGTACGATCGCGGTCAAGAATTCCACTTTCACGTCCGTCAGGAAAAAACACAAGTTTTTGAATATCCCGATACTTCGCGGATGCGTGAATTTTGTTGAGATGATGAAGCTCAGCTACTCGACGCTTTCGGATTCCGCGAAACTGCTCGGATTCGACGAGATCGAAGAGGAAACGAAGTTCGACCGCTGGGTAAAGAGGAAGTTCGGCGATAAAGTCATGAATATCGTCATGGCGATAGCGACGGTCATCGGCGTTATCCTTGCGATAGGACTTTTCACGGTCCTTCCCATGCTCATCACGTCATGGGTAAAACCGTATATCGGCGGCGGCGACGAAACGAAGTGGATAAACAATTTCCTCCTCTCGCTTATATCCGGCGCGATAAGGATAATACTGTTCATCCTCTATATGGTGCTGGTATCTTTGATGAAAGATATAAAGCGCACGTTCGAATATCACGGCGCGGAGCATAAATCCATCGCCTGTTTTGAATCCGGCGCGGAACTGACCCCCGCTAACGCCAAGAAGTACAAAAGATTCCATCCGCGCTGCGGCACGAGCTTTATTTTCGTGATACTGCTTATCTCCATACTCATTTTCTCGCTCGTTCCGTGGCACACGCAGACAGTGCTTGACAAGCTCGTAATGATGCTTCTTCGTCTTTGCCTGCTTCCGATAGTGACGGGCATCGGATTTGAGTTCCTTATGCTCGCGGGAAAGCATCCCAACAAGCTCACTCTCGCTCTTTCGTTCCCGGGACTCCTTATGCAGAGGATAACGACGAAGGAGCCGGACGAGGAACAGCTCGAGGTCGCAATAAAGGCGCTGAAGCTCGCGATGCCGGAGGAGTTCCCGGAGGAAGCCGAGGCGTACCGCAAAGAGCAGGAAGAGAAGGCGGCTGAAAAGGAAGTCGAAGAGGCAAAAGACTCGCAGGACTCCGAGCGCGCGCCGGATGGCACCGACGGAGCCGACAATGAAAGCGCGATAGCGCAAGAGGATTCCGGAGAGAGTGAAAATTGACGACTCGCGAACTTGAGCGGCGTCTTGACGCGCTCGGCGTCAGCGACGCAAAGCTTGAAGCAAGACTTTTGGCGGAGCATTTTTGCGGCGTGAGTAAGACGGTATATCCGTTTTTTGAAGGGGATCTTTCATCCGCGGAGCTTGACGCGGCAATAACGCGCCGCGCCTCGGGCGAACCGATACAGTACATTCTCGGCAAATGGTGCTTCATGAACGAAGAATATGAAGTGACGCCAGACGTGCTGATACCGAGGCAGGACACGGAGATACTCGTCGAGTGGGCGATTAATAATCTGCCGCACGAAGCGTCGGCGCTCGACCTTTGTACCGGGAGCGGATGTATCGCGATATCCGTCGCCGCGGCAAGGGAAGACGTCACGTTCGACGCCGTGGATATTTCCTCAGCCGCGATTGGCGTCGCAAAGAGGAACGCGCGACGCGCGGAAGTCGCGGACAGAGTTCGCTTCTTTGAAACGGACGTTCTGACGGACTTTCCCGAAAAACGGTACGACGCGATCATATCAAACCCTCCGTATGTTTCGGAAAAAGAATACGGCGCTCTTGAAAAAGAACTGTATTTTGAGCCGAAGGCGGCGCTGACGGACGGAGGCGACGGGCTTGCGTTTTACAGACGGATACTCGGCGCGTTCGGCGCAGCTCTTGAAGACGGCGGATGTATCGCGCTCGAGATCGGAGCGCGTCAGACGGAAAGCGTTTGCGATATCGCGTCGCAAAACGGTTTTTACTGCGAAATAATCAAAGACTATTCCGGCAACGACAGAGTTGCCGTATGCAAAAAGAAATAAACTGCATAGGATGGTAAAAAGACGCGGCGCCCGCCCGTCTTTCGGTATGCTTTATGAAACGTTTGATGCTGATACTTAAAGGCGCGTGTTCTATCGGATGCGCCGTTACGGTATATTATTGCGTGATGCGCGCGGTGAATGGAGAAAAGGACACTCTTGCGTACGTTCTCGCGGCGGTATTCGCCCTCGCTTTTACAGCGTCGCTCTTCGTAATATCGTCTCTCGTGTCGAGAGTCGATCTGCTTGAAGAGACCGTTCGCCTGCTCGGCGACGAAGACGACGAAGAAGAGAGGGAGACCGCGCTGCCGCAGAAAAAGTGCCCCGAATGTCACGCGTATTACGACAGGGACGAAGAGGTGTGCCCTTACTGTAAGGGAAACGGTATCGCGCCGCGGGAGGACGCCGAGTATTTTGCAACGGAGGACCCCGATTATACCGGCACCGATTTCAGCGCGGAAGAATACGTCAGCGCGTATACCGGCGTCGGGGACGACAGGAATGGAGATTGAATTATGAAAACAAAACTTTGCATATTATTCGGGGGAAGGTCGTCTGAGCACGAAGTCTCGCTTTCCTCCGCTTACGGAGTGATAAATAACGTTGACAGAGATCTGTTCGACGTTGTGACGATCGGGATAACGAAGGACGGAAAATGGTATCTTTACGACGGAGACGCCGAAAAGATAAAGGACGGCACATGGTCGTCGGATGAGGAAAGGATCGTGCCTGTCGCAATAGACCCGGCGCCCGGATCCGAAAACTTCGTCGTGTTCTCAAAAGACGGCGCGGTAAAGAACAGGTTTGCAATCGACGTCGTATTTCCCGTGCTTCACGGCGCGAACGGCGAGGACGGAACGGTGCAGGGGCTTTTTGAAGTCGCGGGGATACCGTTTGTCGGACCGGACCATACGTCGAGCGGCGTCTGCATGGATAAAGCGTTCACAAAGAGCGTCGTCGAAAGACTTGGCGATATCCGTCAGGCAAAAGCCGTCATCCTTACGAAAAGAGAGTACGAAACGGACCCTGCCGGCGCGAGAGGGCGCGTCGCCGCTCTCGGTTATCCCGTGTTCGTAAAACCCGCAAGGGCGGGCTCGTCAGTCGGCGTAACAAAGGTCAAAGAGCAGCACGCGCTTGACGCGGCGCTCACCGCGGCGTTCGCGGAAGATGCGAAAGTGCTCGTGGAAGAGTATATTCGCGGTCGCGAGGTGGAAGTTGCCGTAATGGAGAGCGAGTGGAACGTCACGGCGTCTGTCCCCGGAGAGATAGACCCCGGATTCGAGTTTTACGACTACGACACGAAGTATCAGAACGATACCGCGTCATATTACATACCCGCTCGCATAGACGGTGAGTGCGCGAAGAAAGTGAGAGACTGCGCCGTACGCATTTTTGAGGCGCTCGGATGCAGAACGCTCTCTCGCGTCGATTTCTTCGTCACCGACGACAAAGAAGTCGTATTCAATGAGATAAACACGATCCCGGGATTTACGCCGATAAGTATGTATCCTAAACTGTTCGCTGCTTCCGGAATGACTTATTCCGAGGTAATCACGTCTCTTATCAGGTCGGCGCTGAAAAAATAGGATATACAGGCAAATATCCCGAATAAATCCCGCCCGCGGCGGTTTATACTATTAGCGGAATGCGGCGCGCCGCGTTCCTAATACGTATTTGCCGGAGGGTGAAATGGTAAAAGGGTGTCAGAAAAAGACTATTCACATCAAAGATACGGGAAGCAGTTATTTTGAAGAGGCGTATTTCGTTCTGAAACCCGGAGCGGAAGAGACGTACGTCCCGGAAGGGGATATGATAAGCGAAGCGCTTCGTATAGCGGGAGAGAGCGTCGGCGCGTCTTTCGCGCAGAAAAGACGACGCGGCGCGCCCTTAAAGAGCGCCGTGACTTACGCCGTCGGGCTGATCTCCGGCGTGATCGCCGCGACGCTGCTGTTTCTCATCTGCCTGCCGTGATGCGGCGGGTTACATATAACAAAACGCACGGCGCGGCGCGTTGTGCAAACGTATTTGAAATTAATCATTGATATACAGAGGTAATAATGGCAAGAAACAAATCAAAACTTAAAGTAATGCTGCTCGGCGGACTTTGCGAGATCGGAAAGAATCTTACGGTCCTCGAGTACGAAGACGATATCATCGTTATCGACTGCGGACTTGCGTTTCCGGACGAGGACATGCTCGGCATCGACCTTGTTATACCGGACATCACATATCTTGAAAAAAACAGCGAGAAGATAAGGGGCATCCTTCTGACGCACGGCCACGAGGACCACATAGGCGCGATACCGTACGTTCTCAGAAGCATAAATCCGCCGATATACGGCACTCCCCTGACTCTCGGCATCCTTGAGAACAAGCTCGCGGAGCATAAGCTCGACAGCACGGCGAACCTTATCACGGTAACGCCGGGAAGCCGCGTAAAGTTCGGAGTCTTTTCGGCGGAATTCATAAGAGTCAATCACTCGATCCCGGACGCCTGCTGCATAGCGGTGAAGACTCCCGTCGGAGTCGTTCTCCACACGGGAGACTTCAAGCTCGACGTCTCCCCTATCGACGGCGAGATGATGGACGTCACGCGAATAGGCGAATACGGCAGGAACGGAGTAGTTCTTATGCTTTGCGAATCGACGAACGTCGAGAGAACGGGTTTTACTCCTTCCGAGCGCCGCGTCGGCTCGTCGCTCGACCAGATATTCAGATCCAACACGGACAAGCGCGTCATCGTCGCCACGTTCTCGTCGAACGTTCACAGAGTTCAGCAGATAATTGACGTCAGCGTAAGGTACGGCAGAAAAGTTGCGATCACCGGACGGAGCATGACCAACGTCGTAGGCGCCGCGGTGCGCCTCGGCTATATGAACGTGCCCGCCGACACTCTGATCGACATATCGGAAATCGGAAGATACCCCGCGGATCATCTGACGATAATAACTACCGGCTCACAGGGCGAGCCCATGTCGGCGCTCTACAGAATGGCGTTTTCCGAACACAGTATGGTAGAGCTGACGTCGGGCGACCTTGTCGTTCTTTCTTCTCACGCGATACCCGGCAACGAGCTTCTCGTCGGCAGGATAATCAACGAGATGTATAAGCGCGGCGTCAACGTATACCACGACGAAGCGGAAGTACACGTTTCGGGGCACGCCTGCCAGGAGGAGCTGAAACTCATGCACGCGCTCGTGAAACCGAAATATTTCGTACCGATCCACGGCGAATACAGACACCTGATGCAGCACAAGGAGCTCGCAGAGTTCATGGGTATGAAGCCCGACAGCATATTCGTTCTGAATATCGGCGACGTTATTGAGATAGGTCACGACAAGAAGTGCAAGAGAGCGGGGACAGTTCCGAGCGGACACGTTCTCGTCGACGGATACGGGGTAGGCGACGTCGGAAACATCGTCCTTCGCGACCGCCGTCATCTGTCGCAGGACGGACTTATAATCGTCGCCGCGACGGTCGATGATACGATGGGCGAGATCGTTTCCGGTCCGAACATAATCTCGCGCGGGTTCGTCTACGTCAGAGAGTCAGAAGAGCTTATGGAAGAAGTCACAAGGATCGCGGGTAACGTCATCGCCGATTCGCTCGAGTCCGGCGCGACGGAGTTGAATCAAATGAAGGCAAGTCTCAAGGATGTGCTCACGAAATACATTTACAACAAGACGAAGAGAAAACCGATGGTCATCCCGATCATCATGAACGTGTGAGGCGGATGTGATAAGACACGTACTTCTTATAAAGTTTCGTTCAGACGCGCAGGACATCTGCGGGATACTTGACGGACTGAAGCATGATACGGAAGCGCTTTGCGGCGCGGTGGACGGCTTGCGCTCGGCGGAGGTCCGGATCCTGCCGCTTGAGTCGTCAAGCGCGGACGTTATGATCGAATGTACGTTCGACAGTCCGCAGGCGCTTGATGAGTACAAGGCGCACCCCGCTCATACCGCGATAGCGGAGAAATATATAAAGCCGTTTGCCGCGTCGAAGCTCAGCTTTGATCTCGAAGAACGGCAGGACGGCGCTATTTCCTGATACCGGAGGCAAGTGACGAACCCTATGACTCTCCCTTGTTTGGGATTTGAAAGGATATACAAATGGTTACTGATGATAAAAGAGTAAAATGGGTCGATCTTGTGAGAGCGGCGGCGATATTGTTTGTCGTTCTATGTCATTCAGTCGAACTCATCTACCCGTTCAACCTCGAAGGTGTGAGTTCTCTTACGACCCGGTCTGAACTGTTCGGATTTATTTCATTTACGCTCGGCAGACTCGGTGTTCCGCTGTTTCTGATGGTCTCGGGCAGTTTGCTTCTGAACAAGGACTACGACGAGGAACGCACAAAAAGATTCTGGAAGAAGAACTGGCTCCATCTGCTTATTTGTACGCTGGTATGGATAGCGATCTACGAGCTTTTCAACATCTTCTATCTTAAAATGGAAATACCTTTCCCTCAGGTCGTCGCGGATATGCTGTTAGTACACGGGACGAGCATTGCTCACGTGTGGTATATGCCGATGATACTCGGAATGTACATACTTATCCCGTTCGTTTCGATCGCTCTGAAAAAGTTGAACGGCAAAATGCTCGTATTTCCGCTTGTGATCTTTACGGCATACTTCTTCGGAGTATCGTTCTACGGTATAATCCACAACGTGTATTCAAAGGATCTGACGATATATTCTCAGCTTTCCGCAGGATTCAGCGGAGGCACATACGGACTTTACATAATTTACGGCTATCTGGTGCAGAAAGGAGTTTTCAAACGGATAAAGACGGTGATCGTATCGGTCTTTACGCTGATCTGCCTATTCCTTTCGGTCTATATTCAGATATGGTCTTATTCCAAGGGCGTCGCATATAACATGTGGTATGACAACTTACTTCTTCTGGGTACTGCCGTCGGGTCGTTTGAACTCGCTTCGAGACTGAAAGAGATCAAGGGGTACAAGGTCGTAAAATTTGTTTCAGCGTATTCTTTCCCGCTCTATCTTTTGCACATGATAGTGATCAAGGTAGTGCTGAACCGCATCAAAAACATACCGGTGATAAGACCCGCGCAGGTCCTGATCCTCTGGGCGGTCGCTTGCGGAGCCGGGCTGATCGCGGCATTCGTTATCCGACTGATACCGAAAGTCGGGAAATACATATTGTATATGAAATAATAGGCGCGACCGGCGCAATTGTCAAAACAGCATTTTCGCGCGTCGTGACGTCAAGTATTCGCAAAGACTGATAAAAGAGAAAGGAGGAGCATCGTGAGAGCAGGCGACAACTGCAGATATTTCAAAAAATGCGGCGCGTGCCAGCTGCGCAACATGACTTACGAGGAACAGCTCTCGTATAAAATGAGCCGCGCGATAAAGCTCCTCGGAAGGTTTTCTCACGTCGAGGAGATAGTTCCCTCGCCGCGCACCGACGCATACCGCAACAAAGCGCAGGCAGTCTATTTCGGGCAGAACGGCAGAGTGAACTACGGCATTTATCAGTCGTCGAGCGGGAAAGTCATAAAATGCGAAGGGTGTCCTGTCGAGACTCCCGCGGCAAGGGAGATCTTCTCCGGCATAAGACATTTGATGGACGAGCTGAAGCTCCACGCGTACGACGCCATAACGGGACGCGGTTTTCTTCGCCACGTTCTGATCAGGCAGGCGTTTGCAACGGGTGAGATAATGGTCGTGCTTGTCGGCGCGACGCCGATCTTTCCGAAGGAAAAACTGTTTGTTTCGCTCCTGACGGAGCGTTTCCCGCATATAACGACGGTAATACATAACGTGAACGACACGGAAACTCCTCTGTGGCTGACGGACAAGGAACGCGTGCTTTACGGCGACGGATACATTACCGACACACTCTGCGGGTGTAATTTCAGAATTTCATCGAGATCGTTTTATCAGATAAACCCCGCGCAGACGGAAAATCTTTATAAAGCGGCGATAGATCTTGCATCTCTTACCGGAACGGAGAGGGTGCTCGACGCGTATTCCGGCATCGGGACGATAGGCATCATCGCCTCAAGAGCCGCCCGCGAGGTCGTGTGCGTCGAGTCGAACAGCGCCGCGGTGGAAGACGGGATACAGAACGCCGCGCTCTCGCGCGCCCGCAACGTCAGGTTCCACGTTTCCGATACGGAAAGATACATAAAAAGTGAAATGCAGAAAGGACGTCGCTTCGACGTCGTTATCGCCGACCCGCCGCGAGCAGGCTGCAGCAAAGGATTTTTGGCGAAGCTTTTGACTCTCGCGCCGAAAAGGATAGTTTATGTATCCTGCAATCCCGAAACTCTCGCACGCGATCTGTCTTTTCTCCGCGGAAAGTATCACGTCGATAGAATTATTCCCTTCGATATGTTTCCGCATACGAATCATATCGAGACCGTCATCAGATTGTCTCGAAAATGATTCGCACGCTATCGCGTAAACAGAGGGGGATACGCCACGGTTGATACGGATGATACTAAGGTTTACATGGCAACGTAAAACGTAAACAAGTCACAATGAGTTGTTTGTAAATTGCAAACAACACGCAAGTAAGAAAGATATAACGGAGGTATGGTTGCTTTACAATCAATGAATTGATATGAAATACAACAAAACTGTCAAATTAAAAGACGGAAGAGAGGCGCTGATCCGTAACAGCGACGCGCAGGACGGAGAAGCGGTATTTGAAGTTTTCAATGCTGCTCACGCAGAGACTGACTACCTGCTTACATATCCCGACGAAAACAGTTATGATGCGGAAGGGGAAGCGCGCTTTCTTGAAGAGAAAACAAACAGTGAAAACGAGATCGAACTGATCGCAATTGTTGACGGCGTAGTTGTGGGTACTGCCGGGATCGAGGCGGTCGGGAAAAAATATAAGGTGAAGCACAGAGCTGAGTTCGGCATAAGCATCCTGAAGGATTACTGGGGACTCGGACTCGGAAAGGCGCTGACGAGCTCGTGTATCGAATGCGCAAAGAAAGCCGGGTACAGCCAGCTTGAGCTGAACGCCGTTGCCGAAAACGAAAGGGCGCTGGCGCTTTACAGAAGCTTCGGCTTTGAAGAGTTCGGACGTAACCCTGCGGGATTCAAATCCCGCGTCAGCGGATATCAGGAACTTGTTTATATGCTGCTGAAACTGTAAAACAGATCATTCAAAATAAATAAAAGAGGAGAAAAGGTATGGAAAACAATATGGAAATAAGCCGCGAGGAAATGGAAAAGCTGATCGAAAAAGCGAAAAGAGACCTTGAGGAGACCCTTTCCAAGATGACGCCCGAGGAGCGCGCCGCGGCTGAGGAGAGAGCGAAAAAGGCGATAGCTGAAGACGAAGCTAAAAGGCAGAAATTACTTGACGACGCAGCAAGAATTCTCGGAAAAACCGAACCTGCGGCGCAGAAAAGGCCGAAGTTCTGTTCGAACTGCGGCGCGGCGGCGGGTGCCGGCAACTTTTGCGAATTCTGCGGCAGCCCGCTGAAGATCTGATCCGCTTGAGCAGACTGCCGTCAACGTCGACGGCAACGTTTTTGATTATTGATTTTGCGCGATATGGAAAGAAAACTATGATCTTGGAAACAAAACGACTTATCCTTCGTCCGTGGGAAGAGGCGGATGCGGAAGAGTGTTATAAATACGCGCGCGATCCTCGCGTCGGGCCTGCCGCGGGTTGGCCCGTACATACGAGCGTTGAGGACAGCCGTCGCGTTATACGCGACGTGCTGATGGTCCCCGAAACTTACGCCGTCGTGCTGAAGGAGACAGAACTTCCCGTCGGCAGTATAGGGCTTCATCACAACGACCTGGCGCCCGGCGACGACGAGGCGGAGCTCGGATACTGGATCGGCGTTCCCTACTGGGGACGCGGCCTGATACCGGAAGCGTCGCGCGAGCTGATCCGTCACGCGTACGAGGATCTCGGGCTCTCTCGCGTCTGGTGCGGCCATTACGACGGCAACGAGAAATCGAAGCGGGTCAAGGAAAAGCTCGGATTCAAATACAAATGGACGACGGAGGAAGCGCCCGTTCCGCTGCTCGGCGAGGTGCGGCGCGGTCACGTATACTGCCTAACGAAAGAGGAGTGGAAAGAGGTATCGCAAACAGTTTCCGCCTGTATCCCGAAGTATGAGGATCTGTGGTTCCGCCGGACGATGCTTGAGGACGACGCGACGATGTCCTACAACCGCGCATGGGGAGGGACAGTCCCTTTTCCAGAGGATGAGTGGCGCGGCTGGTACGATCACTGGGTCGTCAATCATGAAAACAAGCGTTACTACAGATACGTTAAGAATTATGACGACGAACTTGTCGGCGAGATCGCGTATCACTTTGACGCTGTATTGCAAAAATATATCGCCGACGTGATAATATACGCGCCGTACAGAAAACAAGGTTACGGCGGACGCGCGCTCGACCTTCTTTGCTCTGCGGCAAAGGAGAACGGTATCGACGTTTTATATGACAATATTGCCGCCGATAATCCTGCGATATCTCTGTTTTTGAAGCGCGGATTTGCAGAAGAGTACCGCGCGGACGGGATAATAATGCTGAAAAGGACTCTTTAGCGCAGACGTTATCGGATGATTTATCTGACGGGCAATGCGTAAAGAATAACTGTACGGAACGGTCTATTATGATATACAGAACTGTAAGTGAAGATGAAGCGGAACGCTTTTTCGAAATGCTGTGCCGGCTTGACGAAGAGACTGACTATATGATGTACGAGCCGGGAGAGAGAAGGAAGACGTCAAACGGAGCGGAGCGTCTTCGCTCAAATATCAGAGAGGCGGGAAAAGGAGACTTTCTGCTCGTCGCGGAAGACGCGGGCGTTATCGCGGGATTTATATGGGCGCAGCGAGGAAAGCCCGAACGCGTCCGTCACAGCGCATATATCGTCGCAGGCGTCCTCGCTTCATACAGAGGGCGGGGGATCGGAAGTGAATTCTTCCGTCTGCTCGACGACTGGGCAAGGGACGCCGGAATCATTCGTCTGGAACTGACGGTCGAATCTTCAAACACTGCCGCGAAGCGTTTATACGAGAAGTGCGGTTTTGCGGTGGAAGGCGTAAGACGCGCTTCAATGAAGGTCGGCGGTGACTTTGTCGACGAATACTATATGGGAAAAATTCTCGACTGACGTATTTACAAGATAAGGAGAGACCGGGGATGGCGTCGAGTAAGGAATATCTTGATTTTATAATGGATCAGCTATCGTCGGCGCGCGACGTATCGTACCGCGCCATGATGGGAGAGTATGTTGTTTATTTCCGAGACAAGGTCATAGGCGGGGTATACGATAACCGCTTTCTGGTAAAGCGGACGGCGGCTGGCGAAAAACTGATGCCGGGCGCCGTGGAGGAGATCCCGTACGACGGCGCGAAGCCGATGCTCCTCGTTGAGGACCTTGAGGATAAGGAGCTCCTGGCGTTTTTACTCGAAGCTATGTACGACGAGCTTCCCGCGCCGAAGAAAAAGAAATAATATGGCAAATATCATCACAAGCGTCCGGATCGTATGCAGCGTCGAGCTGTTGTTTTGTCCGGTGTTTTCGCCGTCGTTTTACATACTGTACGTTGCCGCCGGGATCTCCGACATTGCCGACGGCGCCATCGCAAGAAAGACCGGAAGCGCCGGAAAAGCGGGCGCTGTGTTCGACACCGTGGCGGATATGGTATTTACCGCTGTATGCCTTATAAAGCTGGTCCCTGCTTTGAATATCGGAGTGTGGCTCATCGTGTGGATATCGTTCATCGTTTTTGTCAGGGTGATGAATATCGTATCCGGTTTTATTATGAAGAAGAAATTTATCGCTCTCCATTCTCCGATGAACAGGATAACGGGAGGACTTCTCTTCGTTCTTCCTCTGACAATGAGTTTTATCGCTGTAAAGTACAGCGCGCCGGTAGTTTGCGCGGTCGCGACTTTTGCCTCCGTGCAGGAGGGGTATTATATTACCGAAAGATACAGTGATGACGGAAAAATTGAAAACAATCGATTATTTTGACTCAGATCGCAAAGAGCATTGGCTCGCAGAGCTCGGACGGTGCGACTGGCGCGCGGGAGCGTACCTTTGCGCGCTGATACGCAAGAGCGAGTTCTCATCGACTCTCGGCGAGGGCTCAAAGCTCCTTCTTCTGACCGACGGCGACGAGCTGATCTCGTTTTGTACGTATTCAAAAAATGACTGCATCAGCGATACGGAGCTGTCCCCTTGGGTGGGATTCGTGTATACGTATCCCGAGCGCCGCGGGAACCGCTTTTCCGGACTTCTTTTTGAAGAAGTGAAGAGGATAGCAAAAAAAGAGGGAGTACGGAACGTGTACGTCGCGACGGATCACACGGGACTTTACGAAAAGTACGGCTGTGAGTATATGACTATGATGAAGGACGTCGACGGTAATATGACGAGAGTATACGTTATGCGGACAGGATGACCCCGGCAGAGGCCGATATAAATTAATGAACAGGAAACCGAAAAAATGAAGAAGATAAAAGAAATATGGGATAATATCAGCAAGCCGATATACACGGGAGACAGACTTAAGTCCAACCTTGTAGCCCTGATCGCGGCAAGCATTTTTACTATTATTCTCGCCATCGTATTGACGCTGCTCAATATTTTTGTCAGTCACAACCCGGTCCTTATTGCCGTGTCTGTCGGAACGCTCCTTTGCGGAGTAGGATGCGCATTTTTCGCGGGAGTGCTGAAGCGCCGCGATATAGCGATAATCATTCCGACGTTTTTCTGCGCCGTGGTATTTACCGTTTACGCCGTGACCGGCGCGGGAGAGGGAGTTGCGATGATGTGGTCGCTTCTGCTTCCGATCGGAATGTGTTATTTTATCAGCGTGAAATACGGAATATTCCTTTCGATATACTATACCGCTCTGTATTTCGTTCTTTTCTATTCTCCGCTCAAAGAGAAGATGAGCGAGTTTTATTCCGATGCATTTATGGCGCGTTTTCCGCTGATCTACGGGAGTCTTTCGGTATTCACGGCGATCGCGATGGTACAGTATCATAAGAACGCTCTCCTTGAGGCGGAGTATACCGAACGTCTCAACGCGGAGGTCGAAAAACAGACTAAGGTCGCAAGCGAAAGAGCGGACCGTCTTGAAAAAATGAGCACCGATATCGTCAACACTCTTGCGGTCGCGATCGACGCGAAGGACCGCTACACTAACGGTCATTCGTTCAGAGTCGCGGCGTACTCCGCCGCCCTCGCCCGCCGCCTTGGCATGAGCGAAGAAGAGATCGGAGAGATCCGCCGTGAGGCAATGCTTCACGATATCGGAAAGATCGGTATATCCGACGCGGTCCTGAATAAACCGGGAAAGCTTACAAAAGAGGAATTCGAAATTATCAAATCACATTCCGCCATAGGCGGCAAGATACTTGCCTCGTCAGACAATCTGGAAAGCGCGGCGGACGTTGCGCGTTTCCATCACGAACGTTATGACGGCGCCGGATATCCTTTGGGTCTCAAGGGCGAAAAGATACCGCTTCACGCGCGTATCGTGACTGTCGCGGACGCGTACGACGCTATGCGATCCGACCGAATTTACAGGAAAGGTATGGCTCCCGATGATATAAAGAAAGAGCTGATCGAAGGCAGAGGAACTCAGTTTGATCCCGCGCTTCTCGACGCTTTCGTTCCCATGGCGGACGACGGCGAGCTTGACGCCGTTACGGAGGCCGCAAACAATATGCTCAGCGCCGCAGTCGAGATAGGGCTGATCGAAAAGGCGGACAGCAAGGTATTCGCAAAACGCGGCGACAACTGAAACGTTTTGCGCGACTTGATTTGCGAGGGGGAGCTTCAATGAACGAACTTGAAATAATGCGCGCCGAGGCGGAGTGGCAGAGAGCCGGAGCGTATTCCGTGAGAGTTCAGGGAATGAATCGTCAGCACGGTATTTCGCTAAAGGATGAGTTCGACGAGCACGACTGCGAGGGAACGAGATACATAGTGATTCTTGACGGCACTTATCCCGTCGCGACGTGCAGGTTTTACGAACTCGGAAAAGAGAGCGTCATGCTCGGACGCGTAGTCGTTCTGCCGGAATACAGAGGAAAGAATATCGGCAGGATGACGGTCGGTGAAGCTGAGAGTTGGGCGCGTGAGCTCGGTTACCGCGAAGTCGTCATCGACAGCAGAGTGCCGACGGTAGGGTTCTATGAGAAGCTCGGTTATGAAAAGGTCGGCGAAAGTTTTGAGATGAACGGCGTTTTCGAGTGTATCAGGATGAAAAAGAAATTTTGATGGAGCTTTTATAAAAGGACAGTATAAAGACGGAGTACTAAATATGCTGATTAAAGAATTTATATCTAACAACTACGTAATGCTTTTTGAGCTGGTGGGCATTCTTTTAATGCTCAGGATCAGCGCGCACATATCAAGCAGGATGAAAAAGCTGACGATCGTCGTCATTCTGCTTCTGTTCGTGGAAACGGTGTTCTACAATCTTGAGGCTTGGACTCAAACGTTCGATGAGCTGAGTATATTGAGACCGCTCTTATTGGCGACGGTATATTCGCTTTATCCCGTGATCATAGTATTTCTGACGCTTATAACAGCGACCTCTTTCAAACCGTTCAAAAAGTGGCAGCTTGTTTTGCTTGCGCTGCCGGAACTCATCTGTATCCCGATTTATTACACGTCGCAATGGACTCATCTCGTGTGCTGGTACGCGGATACGAACGTCTATAAGGGCGGACCGCTCAGCCGTCTGCCGTATATTGTTTTCGCTTTCTATTTCGCAATATTCCTGATCTCAAATATAGCGTATTTCAGAAAGTATTCGTTCCTCAACAAGATCGTGCCTTTGTATATCATCTTCGGTTCCGGACTCGGCGTGATACTGTTTATTGCGTTTGAACTGTCCGGGAACTACAGTACGCTTTTCATATCGGGGATCCTTCTTTACTATCTGTGCATCTACATACATATATCGAGAGTCGATACGCTGACTTCTCTTTACAACAGACAGTCATACTATCTTGATATAACGGATCAGGATGAAAAGATCACCGGCGTCGTTTCGGTCGATATGAACGAACTCAAATACATCAACGACAGCTTCGGACATGAGGCGGGCGACGACGCGCTGAGGAAGGTGTCGGCTGTCCTCAAAGACTATCACGGAGAGGGTGGCACGGTCTACCGCGTCGGAGGAGACGAGTTCATCATCCTTTACAGAAGCACTCCCGAAGAGGACGTCTTCTCGTATATCTCGAAAATGAGAGAGATGATGGACAAGACTGCGTACACCTGCGCGTTCGGCTATTCAGCAAAGAGCCCCGACGAGGGAGTCGACCGCGCGGTCTGCAGAGCGGACGCCGAGATGTATGCCGACAAAGAGGAGATAAAGCGAAAGATGGCGGAAGCCGGAAAGGTTTTCCACTCAAGAGACTGACAGCCCCCTTGCTTTACGGACAATCAACAAGTACCGGAGAATACACGGAGGACGAATGAAAAAATCAACGACAAAAGCTTTTTGCTTTACTGCGGAATAGAGAAAGACGACTATCGCGATATCCGCGCGATGATATGGGAGAGGAACCGGAGCATATTGAAAGCGACCTCTCTTTCCTCGGCGATTTTGGGAATAATATTTTTGATAATCAATACGCTCACTTATTCGAGCGTATTGCTTCCGTATCTGTTCCTTGCAAGCGGCAGCGCCGTAATATCGGCCTTCGTCTGGCTGATGCCTGCGACAAAGAAAGAGAAGGTATGTTTCAATCTTTGTTATCTTCAAATGCTTCTCGTTTCGGTATACGCCGCTATACTCAGCACACAGCCGAGCAACTATTCGATCCCTGCGACGAGCATAGTTGTGTTTGTCGCCATAATGCCGCTCGACGTCATAAATCTTATCACGTTCAGCTTCGTCGGTATGGTCTTCTACGGCGTCATTTGCACGAGAAACGTGCGCGAGATATATCAGAAATCGAAGGTCGAAAAGATACAGCGTGAGATCGTATCGTCACTTGCCGCGGTGGTCGAAGAGCGCGACGAGATGACGGGCAGCCACATCCAGCGTACAGAGGAATACGTGACCGCGCTTATTTACAGAATGAAAGAGACTGACAAATATTCAGGGCTGTCGCCCGAATACTGCCAGAACGTCATCCTCGCCGCGAAGATGCACGATATAGGAAAAATAAAAATACCGGACGTGATACTGAATAAGCCGGGACGCCTCACCGAAGAGGAGTATGAGGTGATGAAAAAGCACGCAGAGTACGGGTCCGATATCATAACGAGGATCATGGGCAAGGTGGAGGAAAAGGAATACTGCGATATCGCGTGCAACATAGCGAAGTATCACCACGAGAGATACGACGGAAAAGGTTATCCGAGCGGTATTTCAGGCGACGACATTCCGCTCGAGGCGCGTATCATGGCGCTTGCCGACGTGTACGACGCTCTCGTTTCCGAGCGTGTTTATAAGAAGGCGCTTACGAAGGAAGAGGCGCAGAAAATAATTTACGAAGGCGCGGGAACGCAGTTTGATCCGGACCTTGCAAGAATGTTCCTTGAAGTCGCGGATCGGTTTTAATATTATTATTTAAAAAGCATCTATCTATTGACATTCTTCTGTTCATTAGTTATAATATAATAAACATATCGGCAAAACCGGAGAAATCCGGCGACGCAAAGCTACAGGGCCTTTAAAATGGCAGCCAGTTGCATTATTTCGGATATAGTCTTTCTCTATATCATTCGGTAAGGTCAAGTTCGATCACTGCCGTGTGCAACAGCGCCGGGCAGTGATTTTTGCTTTTAGATCCCGGCGCATCCGAAACTGTCGCGGATACGGTCATTAAGGAGACTTATGGGAAAGAACGGTAAAATTGAAAGTACAATAAAAAAACCGATACGGCGCGAACTGCTGATAAAGAGTATGCTCATACTGCTCATTATCGGTGTTCTGACGTCGGTTTTGTCATATTTCTTTGTTTCCTCCGCGCTTTACAAAAGATACGACTCGCAGCTTAATAACGTTCTTACGTACGTTGACAGCATGGCGGACGCGGACGATTTGAGAGAGTGTCTCGAGAGCGGTGTTACGTCGGAAAAGTATAACGAATATCAGCAGTTTTTAAACGGGTTTATCGATAAATTCAATCTGATGTATCTTTATATCGTCATTCCCGAGGACGATGTGATGGTCAACCTCATCTCCGCAACGAGCGACGCCGAAAGGGCGGAGGGCGCGGAAGATATGCCGCTGCTCGAACAGTCTGACGCGTACAGCGCGCAAGAGCTTGCAAGATACCGCGCATACTGGGATTCCGATGATGTCGGGTATTTCAAGGAAGCGTCCGACTGGGGAACCTACTATACCGCCTGCAAGCCTATGAGGGATTCAAACGGCGAAACGGTAGCGCTCATTTGCGCCGACGTTTCCGTAGAACTTCTCGAGAAAAACCTCAACGATATTTTCCTTTACTACCTGCTCTGGATCTTGCTCGAAATAATCGTTATCGGCGCGATCACCCTGATATGGATAAGAAAGAGGATAACCGATCCGATAACGGCTAT
>JAFXNX010000216.1 GCA_017529175.1 Clostridia bacterium | reverse complement strand
GATCCTGAATATGTCAAGGCGGAGATAGACTGCGGATTCGCGCGCTATAGAGGTCTCGATCCCGCGAGATATATCAGACGGTACAAGGGAAGAGCCCCGATCCTTCATCTTAAGGATTTCCACTTTGACGAGGGGATACCGGGCGACTTTTCAACGTTTACGTGTCCTGCCGGAGAAGGCGTGCTCGATATGGGATCGATACTTGATTCGGCTGAAACGATAGGGGCGAAGTGGCTCGTCGTCGAGCAGGATTCTTTCGAATGGGACGGGCTTGACACAATGGGATGCGCAAAGAGAAGTATTGATAACTTAAAAGGATACATCGACTGATTTTATGAAGAAATTAATGCTGCTAATCAACCCGGTAGCCGGAAAGAGCGCTATCGGCGCGAAGATGATAGACGTCATCGACGTGTTTATCAAAGGCGGGTATGACGTTGAAGCGATAGTTACGCAAAGCGTCGAGCACATGAGGGCTGCTATCATGGAAAAGTCCGTCGGATTTGACACGATAGTCTGCTGCGGCGGGGACGGTACGCTTAGTATCTCCTGCGACGCTCTTCTTGAATCCGGATCTGCCGCCTGCCTCGGTTATATCCCGTGCGGTACTACAAACGATTTTGCAAAAACAAGAGGCATATCGAGCGACCCTGTCAAAGCCGCAAAACAAATAGTCGGCGGAGACCGTCACACAATCGACGTGGGATTCTTCGGCGATAAGCCGTATATCTACGTCGCCGCTTTCGGCGCTTTTTCCGACGTTTCCTATGCGACGTCAAGAAGCCTTAAGCGCGCAATAGGTCACGCGGCGTACGTTCTCGGCGGGATAAAAGCACTCGCTCACATCAAGAGCTATCACGTCAAGTTTGAAATAAACGGCGAGACAATAGAAGATGATTTCATCTACGGTATGGCGTCGAATACGATGCGTGTCGGCGGATTCAAACTGAACATATTCAAAAAGTTCGAGCTTGACGACGGAAATATTGATATAACTCTTGTGAAAAAGCCCAAAGGTTTTGTCAGACGTTCACGTCTTGTCAACGCTCTTATCAAGCAGAGATCGGACGGGGTAGAACTTTTGCAGTTCAGGACTGCGTCCTTCTCTTACGAGTGCGATAAAGAGATACCGTGGACGCTCGACGGAGAGTTCGGCGGATCATTCAAGACCCACGGCGTTAAGATCGTAAGCGGCCTTATCAATATGTTGTATTGACATACGCCAAATATTGTAGGTCGTTGTCTAAATTCAGAAATTTAGGCAAAAACTTAAAAGTTTTTATTCAAAAACCTTGAATTTCTGTTGACAAAATATTTAGACGCGTGTATAATATATTCACTTACCCCTACTGAAAGTTTTTAGAGCCGCATACTTTTTATTTTTTTGCGCGGCGGAAAGGCGATATTATGGGTGCTGCACCTGTTGTTGATTATAAAAAGAAACTCCCTGAAGCGGAGTTTGACGTAATGATGGCGATATGGAACGGAGAGCCTCCGGTCAATACCGCGTATCTTATGGATGCCGTTGGAAAAGACAAGGGCTGGAAAGCTCCGACTCTAATATCATTCCTCGTACGTCTTCAGGACAGAGGCTTTATCTCTTCCGAGAAGAAGGGCAAGGAGCGTTATTATACTCCCGTAGCAGACAGGGATACATATATTCACGAAGTAACGTCTGATTTTATCGAAAAGTATCACGGCTCATCTTTTGTAAACCTTCTCGATTCTCTCTACAGCAACAAAGTGTTGTCAGAGGATGATATCGACGAGCTTCTGATATGGCTCAAAACCAAATGCTGAATTGAATATAAAGTTGCGGAGCGTTCGATTGAACGCTCCGCTTTTTTGTTATATTTACGCACGGTCAGACGATCATTCCCGCTTCGCGTTTCTTGATTTGATCCGCCGCCGCGATCACGTCGGAGAGCGGCTTGCGCTCTTTGAACATTTCATAAAACTTAAACGAGTATTTCGTAATAACGCTGTCTGCGTCAAGACCGGTCAGCGAGCGGAAAGCATCGATGGCGTCTTGAAGTTCCGGGTTTTGCTTCATGTACTCGTTAAGAGCAGCGCCGGCACCGATACAGATGTATGCCGGAACGACGCCTTGCGAGAGAGCGTTTTCGGCGGCTCCAATCAGTCTGTCGCTTCGCGCAAGTTTTCTCGGAATGTCGGCGCCGACGCGCGACGTCGTATCTCCGAGCGCGCTGTTTGCGAATCTCCTGATAAGGTCCCATACGTGCCGCATCAGAGGCTCAAAATCGACATTATATTTCTTTGAGAGCGCGAGCGCGCTTTCGATCATTGCGTCTTCAGCGATAAGTCTTACGTCGGCCCTCGAGATGCTTTGATAAATGTATTCGTCCTCAAATACTCCCTCACCGAGATAAGCGGTTATCGCGTGTCCCATATTGTGGATATAAAGTTTTCTTTCAATATAATAATGGAACGGTGAAAAAGGAACTATGTTTTTAACGGTGAATCCGTCGCCTTTTATCGCGTCGCGGTCCACCGGAAGGACTCCGTACTCCTCGACTGAGATCGAAAGCGGATTTTCACCCTCGCCCTTCTGCTTCGGAACGGGGACCATTCTTCCGACTGACGTTTCGATCAGACCGACCGAATCGAGCTCCTCTTGCGTCAGATACTCTTTAAGGAGATCTTTTATATAAGCGTCCGCATCCATAAGATTCTCACAGATCAGAAGATTCGTCGGGCGTTTTGTTTCGTTATAACGCAGTTTTACACCCGCGGCAAAGTTCGGGAGAATATACTTTATCGCTTTTGCTCCGACACAGGTAGCGCAAACGTCGGCATCGGCGACGGCGCGTGACGCGGCGTCTTTGTCGTTGCCGTCTATCGCTGAAACGTTTTTTATCGTTATAACGTCTGATTTGTCCGAGTCGACTATAGTCAGAGGATATTCACCATCACAGTTTATCCTCTCGACAACGGGCTTTGCGACGTCGATGAACGTTACGTTCCATCCGTCAAGAGAGAAGAGCGGCGCGATAAAACCTCTGCCGATATTTCCGGCTCCGAATATCACAGCTTTCATAAAACACCTCTTAATTTACGGCTTCCGCCGTTAAGCGGAAGCCGAAGGTTTATTTGATCTCGGGAAGACTTGCCGCGGCAACGGATTGACCTACACGGCGGCTCTTCTCGTCGGGGATGTGAAGAGTGACTTTTGCGGCGACGTCGGGATATTCCGTATCAAGGACTTCGTTTGCCCTCTTGAGGATAATAGTTCCGCCTTCACCGGAAGTGACTCGACCCATGATGAGAACGTGCTTCAGTTCATAGAATTTTGCGTAGTAAGCTATAGCGTAACCGAAGTAGACGCCTATCGTGTCGTATATCTTCGCTGCGCGCTCGTCGCCTTCCGCCATAAGCTTCTGAACGACCTTCAGCTTTTCCGCAGGGGACGCCGATTCGTCAAGTTCTATTCCCGCGGCGGGAGCGAGTTTGATAACGCCGTCCTGCGAGAAGTATTTAACGCCGCATCCGTAGTCGCCGGACCATTCGTCGACCATAGCATCTTTGCAGAAGTCAACGGGCACGAACGCAAGCTCGTTGAGCCATCCGGTTATGTTGCCTTTTCCGTCTATGTAGCCGCCAGCCTCGGAAGTACCCATAGCGATACCGAGAATATTCGTATCGTTGAGGTCCATAGCTCCTGCAAGAGCCGTAACGTCGCCGTCGTTTGCAACTTCGAGCGGAACGTCGCCGATCTCGCGCGCAACGTCGATGTACATATTCTTTACTTTCTTTTCATAATCTTCCTCACCGACTTTTATGAAAAGGGAAGCGGTCATTATTTTGTTGTCCACGTAAACGCCCGCGGAGGAAACTCCGATAGCGTCGACTCTCGGCATGTGAGACGCTGCCGTCTTCATAGCCTCGAGGATTCCATTGTAATGATAATCGGGATCGGACTGTGTCTTCGGGAACCATACGACTTCTTCCGAATACACGGATTCGCCGTCGATGACAGCGGAGACCTTTCTGTCGCTTCCGCCTGCGTCAAAACCGATGCGGCAGCCGTCGAGGTGACGTCCGACGGATGCGGACGCTTCGTTCGTTACGGGTGCCTTGTCGCATTCCACGACTTCAAACGGCTTTTCGTATATTTTCGCCATGAATTTGTCGTCAAATTCTCTTGCGCCGCCGGTTTTGTAATCGTCTTTGATCCTGTCAGCGATATACTTTGAGCCGTGGATCATAACTTTCCATCCGCCGCGGATCCAGAGCATGGACTTAATGATACGTTCAACGACGGCGTAGTTTTCCTCGTCGTGTCCCGTACCGTCGGAGAAAATGTCGAGCGCGTATGTGGAAACGTATCCCTTGTTTCTTTCAATGCCGATAGTGAGATGAGCTTTCTTATCGGAAGACGCCACCTTCTTTGCAAAGTCGTCGAGAACGACCGTCATCGGCATAAAATGAGGATCAAG
>JAFXNX010000215.1 GCA_017529175.1 Clostridia bacterium | reverse complement strand
TTATAACATTTTTCATTGACAACGTCTCTTTAGCGTGGTAAAATATCTTCGTTCTTCAAAAAACAAAGATCAGAGAAAGGTATAATTATCATGAAAAAGATCCTTGCACTTGCCCTGGCGGCCGTTTTCGGTCTGATGATGTTTACCGCCTGCGGCACAACGAACGATTCCGCCCCTGAAACCACAGCGCCCGTTGCGGATGATACCGCGGCTCCCGCAGATACTGCCGATTATCAGCTCCTTACCGACGGCGTTCTCACCATAGGCAGCGAGATCGGTTATCCTCCCTTCGAGCAGTTTGCAGACGACGGCGTTACCCCTATCGGTTTTGACATTGATATGGCAAACGAGATCGGCGCCCGCCTCGGCCTCGAGATCAAATTCATCAATACGAAATTTGATACGATTTCCGAGGGTCTTGGCGTTAACTATGACGTTATCATTTCCGGCTACACCATTAATGAAGAGCGTGCCGCTCAGATGATCCTCTCCGATCCTTACATCGACAACTATCAGGCGATAGTCGTTACTGCAGACAGCGAACTGACTGCGGATGCGCTGACTGACGTGGACGGTCACTCTGTCGCTTTCCAGAAGGGAACCACCACCGACGAGATCATCTCGGATCTCGTTGACACCGGATCAGTCGACTGCACCGCCGCGGCAAACGAGAAGATCCTCACCTGCTTCCAGCAGCTCACGCAGGGCGAAGTTGAAATGGTCGTTTGCGACAGTACCGTTGCGAGCGTTCAGCTTGCAAAGAATCCCGACGCGTACAAGATCATCTTCCAGGATACCGAGAACCCTGAACAGTTCGGTATCGGTATCACCAAAGGCAACACCGCTCTGGCGGACGCCATCAACGGCGTGCTTGCCGACCTTAAGGCTGAGGGGTTCTTCGATGAACTGAATTCCACCTGGTTCAGCGCGGAATAACAGATACGAAAAAGAGAACGGCGGGGCTGCCCTGAGGTAGCCCCTCGTTTTCATAAAAACCAAGAGGTTATATGAAAAAGATATTCAAGTTTCTGATCGCGCTGGGCGTAATTGCGGTTTCCGTGGGGATCGCATACGTAAGCAGCCTGATCTTCACCTTGACCGGGCTCTCCGACAGTGCGGCTCCTCCTATTATCGTTTTTATTATCTCTCTCACGGTTCTCAACGGAGTAGCGTCTAAGTTCGTTCCGGATTCCGTGTTCTTCCATTTCTTTTATTACCCGGACTGGGAAAAGAAGAGTAAGGCGCTGGTGATCTTTCTCGTTTCTTTGTTCGTTGCTTCAACGGTTCTCGCGGTATTCCGCCCCTCTGAAGCGAAAATGATCGATATGGCGTCCGATGAGGTACGCGCGGAGATCGCTGCGGATGAAACGCGCACGCAAAAAAGGGTCATTACCACGTATCAGTCTCTTTACTGCGTCAATTACGTCTCGTTTCAATCGACCACCGGCGCTTTCAACGAAAAATACGTCGGATTTTGCGGTGCGATAATCCCTGCAAACGACGGTCCCGCCGCGACGGCAGGCAGTTTCGTCAGCTATACCTACCGTATGCTCGGCTGCCGTCAGTCGTTTCTTTTCGGTATCAAACTGACCGTCGTTTTGACCGCTGCTGCAGTTACGACGGGACTGTTTCTCGCGGTGTTTCTCGCGCTCGGTAAGATATCGAAACTGAAGATCATCTCAAAGATCTGCTCGGGTTATATTTTCTTCTTCCGCGGGAC
>JAFXNX010000214.1 GCA_017529175.1 Clostridia bacterium | reverse complement strand
TAAAAGATGAGAGAGCTTGATCCTGATATCTGTCAAAATACTTCTGAAAGTTTTCATATTCTCCTCCGTTTATGATATAAGCGCCGCGGGAACGATACCGTCGTATCCGTCGACGCGAAGTTCCGGGTCGATCACGACATAAGCGCGCACGCTGTCGGCTCTGTTCTTTATAATGAGCGAAACCTCATCCGGCATAAAAGCTGTCATAAGCTTCTCCGACGATACTCCGCGTATGCCAATAAATCTTATTCGTCTTTTTGCATCTTCGGACAAAAGTTGCGCATGGGCGTATCCTTCCGACAACAGTTTGATATCTTTACAAGTCGTCTTTGAGAATACTTTTGATGATAAAAATATGACCGGAAGACCTGACATCGGCTCCTTTACTATGTTGCCGGAGTCGACAAGAGCACTTGCGGTGTACCGTTCGCCGAACGCAGTCAAAGAGAGAGAGCATGACTTTACGTTTCTGAAGCGGGATATGAGCTTTACCACAGTCCCCGCCGCAAGCACGCCGAGCGCGAATATAAAGAACGGCGCGTTGTGCGTCCTGAAGCCGTATATATCGCCGTTACCGAGCGAGCAAAGCGCGGTGATGATACCGCCGCACAAAGCGCCGACGCCCCACAAAATGACAGTGTACTCCAAAAGTTTCCACATACCCGGCAGAGTTTTGCATGAGATAAGGATCATAAGAAAGCTTACCGCAAATCCGAAGAGAAACGATAGCACGCCCTCCGCTCCTATAAGAACAGAGGCGACTCCGTATGCTCCGCCGAGCGCGGAGGCAGCCGCGAGTCTTACACCGCTCGTTTTCCGGTGAACGATCATTAACGTGAGCCATATGGATATAAGATCCATACCGAAATTTATCAAAAACAGTAAGTCTGCGTAAAGCGCGTTTTCCAAAGCAACTCCATTATGTATATTCAATGAATACGAATTCATCTTGTTCTCAAAAAAATGTTATCACGCGCCATGCTCGCAAACTGTCGCAAACGATTCGGGATTTATAATATATTCAGTATAGAGATATCAAAATAACGCGCTACGTACGAAAATTGCGAAAAAATTGAAAAAAGGGGTTGACAAAAGAATACATCGGTTGTATAATCTACCACGTTAAATGAATATATTTTCATTCAGGAGGAATTACAATGAAAAAATTCTTATCTCTCGTACTTGCTTGCGTGATGATCTGCGCTATGGCGCTTATGGTTGCATGCGGCGATGAAAAAACACAAGAAGAAGACAACGGCAAAATTATTGTAAACACCAACGCATATTTCGCACCGTTTGAATATTACGACGGCACGGATATCGTCGGCGTTGACGTCGACATTATGGCAAAAGTCGGCGAAAAGCTCGGCAAACAGATCCAGTTCGACAACACAGAGTTTGCGGTTATCATTGATAACGTTGCAAAAGGCGAAGTTTGCGACTGCGGCGCCGCCGGCATCACAGTAACCGAAGAGCGCGCGGCAAAAGTTGATTTCTCTATTCCCTACTACACGTCCGTTCAATACGTCATCTGGGCTGATGACGACGACTCCGTCAAGACGGAAAACGATGAGTACGTTCTTTGGGACGCTCTCGCGGGAAAGAAGATCGGCGTTCAGACAGATACGACAGGCATGATCTACGCCGGCGACGAAGTTGACGGCGAAGAAGGAGTCCTCTTCGGAAGCGGCGCTGAGCTTTCGAACTTTGACAACGCTCAGCTCGCAGCCGACGCTGTCGCTGCGGATCAGCTCGACGTCGTTATCATCGACGAGCTTCCCGCTAAATACATTGTTGAAAAGAACAGCGGATTCAAGTGCCTGCCTCTTTTCTACAACGGAGCTGACGGCGAAGAAGATTCTCCCACAGAGGAACAGTACGCTATCTGCGTAACAAAAGGCGACACAGAGCTTCTTAACGCTATCAACGACGTTCTCACCGAAATGCTCAAGACGGGCGACGACGGCAAGACCGAAGTTGAAAGCCTTCTTATGAAGCACATGGGTCTCAACTGATAAACCTGCAAACGGGAAAGCACGGCTGACAAGTTCTCCCTGCCCCCGAACAATGATCCTGCCCGGCGTCGCATACGCTCTGCCGGGCAGTATTTTTACGATTTACACGGAAAGGCAAATCAGTAATGGATTTTTTTGATAAGGTAATATCTCTCTTCTCGAATCCAAAATATATGGAGATTATCGCGAAGGGATTCAAAACGACGATCCTTATATCTCTCGGAGCCATGGCTTTGGGACTTATTCTCGGAACGGCCGTCGCGCTTATCGTTCTTTCAAAGAAAACCCCGTTTACCGCAGTGCCGAAAGCTATCTGTAAAGTATACGTTACCGTGGTACGCGGAACGCCTATGGCGCTTCAACTCTTTATTATGGCGTACGTTATCTTTGCAATAAGAGGCTTTCCTCAGATCCTTACAGCAATTATCGCATTCGGTATAAACTCCGGCGCGTACGTTTCGGAGAATATCAGAGCGGGCATACTGTCAGTCGATATCGGTCAGACAGAGGCGGGATGCGCTCTCGGACTTCCGATGAAGACGACGATGATAAACGTAATAATCCCGCAGGCGATCAAGAACGTGATCCCCGCTATCGGTAACGAGCTGATCGCGCTTATCAAGGAAACGTCTATCGTCAGCATGATCGGTATGTTCGACCTCACGAACGCCGCGAAGATCATCGGCAGCGGTCAGAATATGGCAAGTTACGTCATACCTATGTCAGTCGTCGCGTTGTTCTATCTTGCGATAGTATATCTGTTGACACTGATAATCAAGCTGATAGAAAGGAGGCTTCGCGCAAGTGATAAGCGTTAAAAACTTATATAAGGACTTTGGAAATAACCGCGTTATAAACGCTCTTTCGTGCGAGATCGCGGACAATGAATGCGTCGTTGTGATCGGACCTTCCGGAAGCGGAAAAAGTACCCTGCTGCGCTGTCTCAACAGACTTGAGGAACCGACGTACGGAGAGATACTTCTCGACGGAAAACTTATCACCCCGGTAGACCCCTATTTGCATCCCGATATCATCAAAGCTT
>JAFXNX010000213.1 GCA_017529175.1 Clostridia bacterium | reverse complement strand
GACCGGTCGTCCTTAATTATGTCCGCTGATTTCAGCATTTCGCAAACGATTTCCGAGGTCAGATCATCCACGTCGTTTTTGTCGTAGAGCCGAGCAAACGCGTATCCGTAGACGTTTTTCAAATTCTCGGAAATCAGTCTCGCCGCTTCTTTGTTTTCCATGCCTTTCGGATCCTTTTTTGAATGCATTCGTCTATATAGTATCATCCGGGTGCGTTCGGTTAAGAACAAAAAACACGCGAGGGCGTTTCGTCCCCGCGTTTGTCGTTTCGTTACTTCTTTTCGATCGGATAGTATTTGGCAAGACCGCCCGACGAGGTCTCTCGGTAGCCGAGCGGCAGATCGGTGCCGGTGTTATACATAGTCTTGACGATCAGGTCAAAACTGATCTTGTGCGAGTCCGCGAGGAAATTGGCGAGCGAAAGCGCGTTGATCGCGCGCATCGCCGCGACGGCGTTCCGTTCGATGCACGGGATCTGCACGAGCCCGCCGATCGGATCGCAGGTCAGACCGAGGTGATGCTCCATCGCCACCTCCGCGGCGTAGTCGATCTGGTCGAATCCCATTCCGAACAATTCGGCGAGAGCCGCCGCAGCCATCGAGCAGGCAGAGCCGATCTCGGCTTGACACCCGCATTCCGCGCCGCTGATCGAGGCGTTCGTTTTGATGATATTACCGACGACGCCAGCCGCTGCAAGCGCACGGAGGATCTCTTCGTCCGAAAAGCCGCGCGATTCCTGCATGTAGCGAAGCACGGCGGGAAGCACGCCCGAAGAACCGCAGGTCGGCGCCGTGACGATCACGCCGCCCGCCGCGTTCTCCTCCCCGACTGCGAAGGCGTAGGACGAGACAAGACGGTTTTCTCGTGTTTGCGGGGATTCGTCAATGTGTTTCTTCTGATAGATAATCTGCGCGCGCCGTTCGGTGCCAAGCCCTCCGGGCAGGATCCCCCGGACCGAAAGACCGCGCTCGATCGACGCTTTCATAGCTTCCCAGACCTTTTCGAGATAAGGGAAGAGTTCTTCGCCTTCGACCGCCTCGGCGTACTGCCAAAGCCGGACGTTCTTCTCGGTACATTCCCGCGCAATATCGCGAAACGTAAAAAGAGGGTAGACCCCTTCGCCGCATTCTTCACAGTCGGGGAAAATCGCGCCGCCCCCGATGCTCCATATCCGCTCGGTCGACAGTTCCTTTCCGTTTTTGAAAAGGGTAAAGTCCATCATATTCGGGTGGCGTTCGGTGGGCGTTTTTCGGTCGAAAACCACGTCTCCCGTCATGGGAGAGAGCGTTTCGCGGATCACGTGATCGGTGCCGTGACCCGCCCCGGTCATAGCAAGCGAACCGTAAAGCGTGACCCGATAGCCGTCGGCTTCGGGATGTTTCTTTTTCATTTGCAGGCAGGCGCGCTCCGGTCCCATCGTGTGGGAACTGGACGGACCGCGACCTATCCGATACAGTTCGCGGATCGAGGACATCATTTTGTCGTTTTTCATAATCGCCTCACAGAGAAGATCGTTCGCTCTTATTATAACACGTTCCGAACCGTTTTTCCACCCTTTTCGGAAAGTCGATCTCGCCCGTAAAGAAAAAAGTGATTTTTTCGTAAAAAACGCCCCCTTTTTTGCTTTTCTTGCTTGCGTCGGCGGGGTATGTGTGCTATAATGGATGAAGAATCTTTCCGGGAGGGACACAATGAAAGCGGATTTTGAAACGATCAAAATAATCACCGTCGGCGCGGTGCGCATTTGGGAGGAGGACTGCGGCGTGCGGTTCTCGCGTTTTACCGAGGAAGAGG
>JAFXNX010000212.1 GCA_017529175.1 Clostridia bacterium | reverse complement strand
GCGATAGCTTCAACTGTGCCGGCAGCAGCAGCCTTCTCGTTGACGTCTGTGAGAAGAACGGAACCGGTAGCGATCGTTCCTGTCCAGTCTGTGTCGATCGACTCACCGTTCTTGACGCAGGTGATGATGTATTCAAAGTAAGGCTCCCAGTTGATTCTGGAGGAAACGATGAACGTGTTCGGGCAAGCTTCAACCGTAGAACCGTTGTAGGAAACGTTCGGAACGTTCGCGTCTTCGCAAGCTGTAGGAGCGCCCATGGAGTCGGCGTGCTGGGAAATGAGTTTGCATCCGCGCTCGATAAGAGTCTCGGCTGCGTTCTTTTCAACTGTCTCGTCATACCAGCTGCCTGTGAACTGAACTTCCATCGTAGCCGTCTTGCAAACGCTGCGTGCGCCGAGGAAGAAGGAGGTGTAACCGGAGATAACTTCAGCGTATGTGTAAGCGCCGATGTAACCGATCTTAGCTTCTTCAGCTTTGAACTCGCCCGCCTCGATCATTTCGTTGAGCTTCATTCCTGCAGCGATACCTGCGAGGTAACGGCCTTCATAGATAGAAGCGAATGCGTTGTGGAAATTGTCAAGCTTTTCCGTGTGAGCCATCGTACCTGTTGCATGGCAGAATTCAACGTCCGGATATTCCTCTGCGGCACGGATCATGAATTCCTCGTGTCCGAAGCTGTCAGCAAATACGATGTTGCAGCCCTGGTTTACAAAGTCAACTGCCGCTTCATAGCATTCGTTGCCTTCCGGTACGCCAACTTTTTCGTAATATTCTGCGCCCATAGCTTCGCAAGCTGCCTTTGCAGCTTCCATGAAGTTACGGTCGTATGTGGAGTTTTCATCGTGGAGATAGATAAATCCTACTTTGATCGCTTCGTCGCCAGCGACGGGCGTCGTGTCAGCAGCGTTATCGCTGTCAGCCGCCGCTTTTGTTCCGGCTTCGTCAGCCGTGTCATTCTTCGATCCGCATGCTGCGAAAGCAAAAAGCATCACGAGAACAAGTGCAAGTGCAAGAAACTTTTTCATGTTTCCCCTCCGAAAATGATAATGAATTTATTACTTGCCTTTCGGCATTGTAAACAGAAACGCGTACCCCAAAAGCTCTCTTCATTCGCTTCGAGGACACTGAAATAAACATACCGCACGGCGTGCGCAAACGTCAGCGTGCGGTATTCGGGCAGTTTTTGTGTTCGGGCGCAGTTGTACCGATGAAAAGTTTGGATCCTTCTGTCATCATACAAACGTTCATGGTATCGTCCCTTCCGGGTCGATATAAAACAAAAATAAAAGGTGAAACAAACAGTTCCACCGATGCAAACGGCATAACTATGCCGTACGGAGCATCGATAGTCCGGACGTTTACGGCGCCGGGTAGAAACTTCAAAACCGATTATTTGAGATATATCGACACAAATTATTTGATTTGATTTACATTATTATGATACATCAGAGAGTATTTTTTGTCAAGTGATAATATGGGTCAATTATCGACGAATAAAACATCGTTTTTTGTGCAGTATGCGCAAGAAAAACGGAGTCCTCAAAGCTTGCTGCATTCGCCTTGATATTTCATGCAAAAACATCGGCAAACGCCCGCGGTTATAGGCGTTTGCCGATATTTTTATCATTGTCCCTCAACTGGTTCGGGAGCATTAAATTTAAAGAAGTTTGTGAGCAGTTTCACGGCGCCGTCGTGGTTCTTCTGCGCCTCGCTTCTCGAGGTAAGCACAGACTCCGAAGGAGCTCTCAGACAGACGACCGTATCCTTCGGCATACATCTGAGCTCCGCGTAGTATAAATACGCCTCGGTGTCCTTCAGTTCGATCCCGTATTCGTCGAACGCGCCGTCAGGCGTAAAGCCGAGTCCGTCCGAAAACGTTTCAAGTCCGCCCTCCGATTTCAATATATCGAAAAACGCTCTGTCCACGAACATCACGCCGCATTCTCCCGTCGCGATCAGCCCCTGCAGCTTTTCGTCGGCGTACCCTTTATCGGTGAGAGTGTATTCCCTTCCGGAGGCGTCCGTTCTGACCTCGCCCGCGGAATAATACGACGTGTAAAGATACACGTTCTTTTTCGTATCCGATCCGATGCTGAATATCTCTCCGAGCGAAAACTTGATCTGTTCGGCTTCCGCCGCCGATATCTCGCGCGGTCCCGCGTAAAGAACGGAGATATCCGCTTTCGCCTTGTCGCGCGTGAGCATCTGATAAAGAACTATGACGACTATTATGATGACGACGGACGAGATAATTACGTTCCATTTGTTGTGATAGAAGAAGTTGCTCGTTTTTCCCGAGATGCTGTCGTCTTTGACCGGAATATCCTCGTAGTCGTCGCCCTCGTACTCCACGAGCTTCGCGCGGTTGGACTTTTCTCCGTTGTACTCCGCAACGGCGCTCATATCCTGAGTCTTGCGCTCTTCTTCGGTTATTTCAAGTTCGTCGATTTTCTTTTTCTTTTTCACAGCCGGCCTCCGAAGCAAAATGATATTTTTCCGACATATCTTGCTGCGTTACAATGTTATTTTAGCATAGAATTATTAACAAATCCATCAAAATCAATATATGCGGCGCTGATATTCAGCTCTTTTCCCGCGCAGCAGACCGCGCACGACGATGCGTATCCTTCGGGCGCGGGTATCTCGGCGAGCACGTACTCCCCGGCGTCCGCGCAAATTATACCGCCTTTGATCACAGAAAACGAGGACTGCGGAGTTGAAAAACCCTTGCCCGACGCTTTCATATAACTCTCGCGAAGGGTCCACACACGAAAGAACGCCGCGCGCATCTCTTCATCATCGCAGAAAGAAGCGATATAGGCGTTTTCTTCTCCGGTAAAAAACCTGTTTGCGACCCTCTCGGATCGTCCTTCTATCTTTTCTATGTCACAGCCGACGCAAACGTCTGCCGCGGCGCACATCGCCCATTCTCCCGAGTGGGAAAGACTTACGCAAAACGACGGATATTCCGGAAAATACGGTTTGCCGTGTTCGCCGTACGCGATCGCGGCGCTCTGCGGCACGCCCGCTTCCCTCATCGCAAGGAGCAAAGACGCTCCCGCGGCAAGGGACAGTCTTTTATCCTTCGCAAAACGCAAGCGGTCCGCCTTATCCTTCCGGTATTGAGGCATAACGCCGTAAACACGCTTGAACAACCCGTCGTCCTCAAGCTTTTCGGCATTTGCAAAATATATTTTCAGATCCATATATCCTACCGTCCGTCAGTTGACTTTGACAGTTACGCCGGAGACTGATAACGCGTCGCGCCATGCGGACGCAAACGATTTTCCGTCAGGCGCGTTTATCATATCCTTTGTGTCATATCCCGCCGCCGCAAATTTGCCGAGCCCTATGCGGTGATACGGCATTATCTCGGCGTGGCGTATCCTTCCCCTGTATTCTTTCAAAAAAGATGCGAGTTGCTCGAGGTCTCGCGGTGAATCGTTGTATCCCGGAACAAGAGGAAGCCTTACTATCATATTTGAGCCGGCGCGCGCGAGCTCGTCGAAATTCTTAAGAATTAAAGAGTTTGATTTTCCGGTATTCTTAACGTGTTTTTCGTCGTCGATACCTTTGATGTCGTAAAGGATCAGCGTGCCGAAGCTCGCCGCGGCAAGAAGCTGAGGCGTGTCGCAGCACCCGGACGTTTCGAGCGCAAGGGATATTCCGTCTTTCTTTGCGCGAAACGCGAAGTAAATAACGGCGTCGCACTGAAGCATCGGCTCTCCGCCGGAAAGAGTTATCCCTCCGCCGGAGTCCTCATAGTATATCTTATCCCTTGCAAGAAGTTCGAAAAGTTCGTCGACGTCGCCTTGCGCGCCGCATATCTTCGAGCAGTCGTTCGGACAAACGTCGACGCACTTGCCGCACGCGGTGCAGGCGTCGCGGTCCGTCACGGTCTTCCCGTTCCTTATACCCCTTGCACCGCAAAGATCGAGGCAGGCGCCGCAAAGCGTACATCTGTCAGCGAAAAAGAGGAGTTCGGGGTCCGCTGCCTTGCCCTCCGGATTGTGACACCAGACGCACCTCATAGGACACCCCTTCATAAACAGTGTCGACCTGATGCCGGGTCCGTCCTGCAGGCAAAAGCGCTGTATGTTGAAATACGATACCTTCATTTTTCCGTCTCCGTATTCTCTTCTGCGCTTCCGATGCTCTTTCCGAACACGAATAATCTCTGATAAAGAAACTCCGTTCCGAAGTAGAGAAGCATATTGATGATCGTCACGACGTATCCGTTCCAGCATACAGTCTCCGTCAGGTACTTTTCAAGAAGAGTCGAAAGAGGCGTGAATACCGCATAATATGCCGCGACTTTAAGCATCGCTATCGGAACGTTGGTCGCTGATTTGAACGTAAATTCCCGGTTGAGCGTAAAGTTCCAGAGCACCGACAGAACGAGCGCTATCAGATAGCTTACCCATTCGGGAAGATGCGCAAGCTCGTAAAGGAGCGTATAGCTTGCGAACTGTATTATTCCCGCGCTGACGGAAAACAGCGCAAATTTTATCATCATCAAAGAATTCTTCATCACACCCTCCGGATATGCGCCGCACTTCCGGCGCGTGGTGCAAACTGCGTCAGAGAATATTTCTGAGCACTCCGAAAACGAGAAGCGCGCATATCATAAACCACGTTGAAATGTCGGCGGCGCGGTCGCGTCTTCTGCCGTATTTGACGTAAACGTGCGCATACCTGTAGAAAGTCGCGATAAACAGCGGAAGCAGGCAAAGGATCGCCGCGTTATAGCCGAACGCCGCCTTGAAGTCAAGGCGCAAAAGAGCCATGAGCATTCTCGAGACGCCGCAGCCGGGACAGTCAAGTCCCGTGACAAGGTGTATCGGGCACGGTATGCCGACGCCGGTGATACTTACCGCGACTGCGTATAAAGCCCCGATCCCGAAAAGGATCAGGGCTGTACGGATAACTTTTTTTCTTCTTTCTGCCATCAGGGTTTGGGAGCTCCGTGATACTCGGCGATCTTATTGAGCTCGGACTGGATGAGAGCGTAGGACACAATAGACAGACCGAATATTGCGAGAACGAGATAGATGATGCCCGAACTCGAATCAGCGGGAATTCCGCGGCGCTCTTTTGCGGAGTTGACCTGACCGCCGGCTTTATAGAGCCAGTAATACAGATAAATACCGCAGGTAACTATCGAAAGAAGGAATACCGTGCCTCCGGGAGTCGCGCTCGGATTATCGGACGCTTCGTTGATTTGATCTACCATATTGATAAGCCAGATGATACTGTAGATACCGCACGTAACGATCGACAGTATAATTGCAACGGCGATGTTCTTCTGTCCGAAGCTGACCGGTTTTGCAGGACCTGCCTGATAAGAATTGAACTGACCGTTCTGCGCGCCGTAATTCTGCTGATACTGATTGTTTTGTTGCTGATACTGGTTGTTTTGCTGCTGAGGACCGTTTGAGAGAGGCGCTCCGCACGATGTGCAGAACTTCACGTCGGGTCCTATCTGAGCACCGCAATTAGGGCAAAATGGCATATTAACATCTCCTTGTTTTTGTTATATAAATATTAACATATATGTCTTATTTTGTCAATAGAGCGCGCCGTGCGGCGCCATTCTCCGACGATATGTCAGATACAGTATATTTCTCCGTACTTTTCCTCAAGATAATCGAGGAAATCGTTCGGTGTGAAATCTCTGCCGGTTATGTCGCGTATCCACTTCTTAGGCTCGAGAATGTTTGCCTTTGAAAATACGTTTTCCGTCATCCAGCCGTTCAGAGTCTTGAAATCTCCCGCTCTGACGACGCTATCTATCGCTATCTCATTCTTCATACGGTTATAGTACATAGCGTTGTACATATTTCCGAGCGCGTACGTCGGGAAGTAGCCGAATCCCCAGGTCCAGTGAACGTCCTGGAGCACGCCGTCCTTATCGCACGGAGGAATTATACCGAGATACTCGCGGTATTTTTCGTTCCAGATGCGCGGCAGGTCTTCGATCTTAGCGTCTCCCGATACTATCATTTTTTCGATCTCGTATCTTATGATGATATGGAACGTATAGGTAAACTCGTCCGATTCCGTTCT
>JAFXNX010000211.1 GCA_017529175.1 Clostridia bacterium | reverse complement strand
GATCACTAAGAATTTCCGCGTTTATTGAGGATGTGGGGTGAAGCAGAAGTATTTCTCCCGGATGGGCGCCATCCGTTATCTTCTTTATCGCGTCAGCAGGCCTCATTTGATGATCGTTGTCCCAGTCAACGTACGCAAAGCTCCAGAAAACAGTGGTATAACCGGCGTTCTTTGCCCACTCAAGGTTTTGCTTGTTGAATCTCCCTTCCGGCGGACGGTAGAACTTCGCAACGTCGACGCCGGTGTTTTCCTTTACGCATTTTACGAGCGAATCAAGCTCGGCGTCAAACTCTTCTTCCGTTTTAACTGTCGTCATGTCCAAATGTTTTGAGGTGTGGTTGCAAACAAGGTGACCTTCGTCTGCCATTCTTCGTACGAGCTCCGGGTTTCTTTTTGCGAGATTTTCAAGAATAAAGAAAGCGCCCGTCACGTTCTTTTCACGAAGAACGTCAAGTATTTTCTCAACGTTTCCGTTCTCATACCCCGCGTCAAAAGTGAGATAAACGGTTTTCCGATCGCGCCCCGCGCTCTTGTCAATATAAATTGCGCCGCAGTCCTCGATAAATCCAAACTGCGAGTCGAGCTGCGGCGTCGCTTCGCCTTTCGTGTGCCTGCAATACCAGTTAAGCGGCGTATCGTCCGAAAGCGGCGCGGCGCCGAGCGACGGCGCGCTTATCAGAATCGATAGTAATGTGAAAAACGGGATCGCGTAATTTTTGATGATTCGTTTCATATCGACCCTCCTTTCAACGATTATTTTTCCATAAACGCGCACTTTCAAACTTGAATTATATGCCGAAATTAACAAAAACAAAAAGCCTTCGCCGGAGCATGGCGAAGGCCGTTTGCAATTTTTGAATGATTACATTCTGTTAAGCGCCAAAGTGAACTGGCTCTTTTTGTGTGCAGCTGCGTTCTTGTGCATGATGTGACGCACAACCGCGTGGTCAACTTTCTTGACAGCGGCTTTGTAAAGAACTTCCGCCTGCTTCTTATCGCCGGACTCTACAGCAGCGTAGAATTTTTTAACGATCGTACGATACTGAGATTTAAATATCTTGTTGTTGAGAGTCTTGGTGGCGGTAACTTTTACACGCTTTTTAGCTGACTTAATGTTCGGCATAAAATTCCCTCCTTAAACAATGATAAGAATGCGCGCAACGCCTGAGAGGGTGCGTTGAAACGCCATTTCACATACTCCTATACTATAGCACAGTAGATCCGGAATTGCAAGTATTTTTTTAAAAAAATATATAATTTTTGATATTACCTCTCAAACAATCGTAAAACTATGTAAATATACGATGAATTTGAAAGTATAATATTGATATTATTAATTATTTATGATATACTATACTGAAAATTTATATAAGGACGATCGACTATGTTAAAGAAAAAAGCGGTTATTAGAAAAAACAAGAAAAAAGAAAAAACAAATCCTATCTGCGATCTGTTCGATATTATTGAAATATTCGTTATATGCACGGCGTGTATCGTCGTCATTTTCTCGCTTATCGTGAGGATGACGATCGTTGACGGAGAATCCATGGAGAATACTCTTCTCGACGGACAGTATCTGCTTGTCAGAGATTTTCTGTATACTCCCGAACGCGGAGATATCGTCGTCGTAAACGATCCGTCTAATCAGGGTATCTACAGCGAGCCGCTTGTAAAGAGAGTGATAGCGGTCGCGGGGGATACTGTAGAGATAAGCGGAGGCGCGCTGTATCTGAACGGCGAACTTATCACAGAGGATTATATCAAAGAGCCGATGCGCGACAGTACGAATCTTGTGCCGACGACCGTAGGAGAACATCAGGTGTTCGTTATGGGCGACAACAGAAACGCATCGGGCGACAGCAGAGTTTTCGGAGCGGTCGATGAGCGTTGTATCATCGGCAAAGCATTTTTACGTGTACTTCCCTTCGATACTTTCACGTATCTTGAGAATCCTGTGAAATAATATGCCGTCACAAGTAATTCAATGGTTCCCGGGTCACATGGCGAAGACCCGGCGCCTTATTAAAGAAAACCTGAAGTATGCGGACATCGTGATAGAACTGCTTGACGCGAGGATCCCCGCGAGCTCTCGGAATCCCGAGATCGCTTCCCTTGTCGGAGATAAACCTATCTTGATTCTGCTCAATAAATCATCGCTCGCTGATCCCGCCGTCACTTCCCTTTGGGTAAAACACTTTTCAAAGTGCGGCGGCGCGCTTGACGTCGACTGCGTGACAGGCGCAAACATTTCGAAGATCGACACGGAAGTAAAAAGGATCCTTGCAGATAAGATACAGAGAAACGAAAGCCGCGGGATGTCGGGAAGAAGTCTTCATGCTATGATCGTCGGTATCCCGAACGTCGGAAAGTCCTCTCTTGTAAACCGCCTTTCAAAGACTAAAAAAGCGAAAGTGGAAGACAGACCCGGCGTTACTCTCAATAAACAGTGGATCGCAACTTCTCTCGGATTCGATCTTCTCGATATGCCCGGCGTTCTTTGGCCGAAATTTGAAGACCGACTTACCGGAGAGAACCTTGCGCTGACCGGAGCTATCAAAGATACAATCCTCGACGTTGAAGAACTCGGCGCCATACTTTGCTCAAGACTCTCAAAACTTTATCCAGCCGCGTTTACGGAGCGGTACAAGCTTGCGCCGGATGCGCTCGACGGAAAGAGCGGATATGAAATAATGGAATCGGTGGCAAGACGCCGCGGTTATCTTATATCCGGAGGCGACGTGAATACCGAGCGCTGCGCGATAATGCTGCTGGACGAGTTCAGAGGCTGTAAAATAGGAAGGATCTCCCTTGAGAGACCGGAATAATAATATGCTTGATTACACGTTTGACGATTCATACAAGAATGGCGGTATCAAATATGTCTGCGGTACCGACGAAGCAGGAAGAGGCCCTCTTTCGGGCCCTGTTGTCGCGGCGTCGTGTATTATTAAACCCGGCGTCATCATAGAGGGACTCGACGACTCAAAAATACTGACCGAAAAGCGGCGAGAGAAACTATACGATATAATAATCGAGAACTGTCTTGCGTACGGTATCGCGCTTTCAAAACCGTCGGAAATAGACGAAATAAATATACTTAATGCCTCCCTTCTCGCTATGAGGCGCGCGGTCACGAAAATGTCGGTCGCACCCGATCTGATACTCGTCGACGGAAACAGAGCGCGCGGATTCGATATCCCGGCAGTCGCCGTTGTAAAGGGCGACGCAAAGTCACAGTCGATCGCCGCCGCGTCAGTTCTTGCCAAAGTGACGAGGGACAGAATGTGCCTTGCGCTCGACAAGATCTATCCGCAGTACAACTTTGCGAAACACAAAGGATATCCCACCAAAGACCATATGGCCCGCGTATACAAATACGGCGCGTGCCCTGAACACAGAGTCTCCTTCCTCTCTTTTCTTGATACGAGAAAAGAAGAGATCGAAGAGTATTTGAATAACTGCGATGAGATCTGATCCGAATGACAAAAAATACGTCGGAGAGCTCGGAGAACGTCTTGCCGCTGCATTTTTGAAAAAAAGAAAATACAAGATAGTCGCAAATAACGTTCACGCCGGAAGATCGGAGATCGACATCATAGCGCTGAAAGACGATACTCTTGTATTCGTTGAAGTAAAAAGCCGCGTGTATGAGGACGGGAAAGAATACTTGTCACGTCCCGCCGACGCTGTCAATACCGAAAAGTCTTCATATCTTATAAGAGGAGCCGTAAAGTTCTGCCGCGACAATTCTTCAAAATTCGCTTCATATTTGAAACGGATCGACATAATTGAAGTGTATTTTACACGAAAAGGCGAAAAACTGAAGGCAGCCGAAATAAAGCATTTTGAAAATGCCATCGGAGGAAAGATATGAATTATTTCGATCTTCACTGCGATACCGTGACTGAATTATACAAACGAGGCGAAACTCTTGCAACGTCGTCACTTCATATCAGCGCCGCCACCGTTTCCCTCTTTGAAAAATATGCGCAGGTCTTTGCGGTCTTTTCAGACAGAGCACGATCCGACGAGGAGTGCTACGGCGACTTTTTCAGGGTTGAAGAAGATTTCAGATCTGAATGCGGCGTCAGCTGGTGCGTTAAATGCGATCAGCTTGACGACTCCGGCATCACCGCAATACTTTCGGTAGAGGATGCAAGGATACTTGCAGGCGACCTATCGCGTCTCAATAGACTGTACGGGCGCGGCGTCCGCGTCATAACTCCGCTCTGGGCGGGTACGACATGTATCGGCGGCTCGTTTGACACAAACGAAGGGTTGACCGAGTTCGGACGCGTCGTTGTAGACGAGTGTATGAAACTCGGGATAATCGTCGACATATCGCACGCATCCGAGCTGTCCGCAAGACAGATGATCGAGATCGCCTCGTCCTACGGCTCACCGGTGATAGCTTCTCACAGCGATTCATACACCGTACACCCGCACGAAAGAAATATAAAAGAGTGCGAGGCGCGCCGCGTCGCCTCATCCGGCGGAGTGATCGGCGTCTGCCTCCACTCCCCTCATTTGGGATGCGATAAGGTTAACGCTGAAACGGTGTTTTCACATATAGAACATTTGATAAACATAGCCGGCGCCGCCTCTGTCTGCATCGGCGCGGACTTTGACGGAACGGATAAACTGCCGCACGGATTCTCGTCTCAGACGGATATTTTGAAAATACCCGAAATTATGCTTCGTCACAATTATCCGGAGCAGCTCATATACGACGTTATGTACAATAATGCATACAGATTTTTCAAGAAAAATCTCGGCGTAAAAAGAAAGGTTATAAAATGAAGTATCAAAGCACACGCGACATAAGCGAGAACATAAAATATGTCGAATCAGCCGAAGCGATAAAGACGGGTCTTGCTCCCGACGGCGGCCTCTACATGCCGTCGGAGATACCGCAAATATCGCCGGAGTACATAAAGAAACTCTGCGCGCTCGGTTACAACGAACGCGCAACGGAAATTCTCTCCCTCTTCCTCACCGATTACGATAAGGACGATATAGCAGAAGACTGCCGAACGGCATACGCGGAAGAGAG